>NZ_FR892546.1:14542-34141 GCF_000436015.1 Prevotella sp. CAG:592
AGAACTCCAGTCCGCCGCTCACCGTGGTAAGCTCCGAGCCGGCCATCACGTATTTGTCGGCATCGGTGTCAGTCTTGTTCACGTCGTAGGTCACTTTGCCGTAGATGTTCAGCATGGGAATCACGCCGTATATCAGGTTTGCCATCACAGAGCAGTCTTTGAAGAAATATGTCTGATGGCTGGCAGCACGGTTCATCAAATCCAGTTCCAGCGTCACCGGTCCCATGTTGAATCGGTTGCCCAATGCTATGTATGAAATGAATTTGCTCGGTTCGTATTCCATCATGTTGAGAGAATAGGTGGTGCTCCAGATGCCGTGAGTGCCGGTCCAATAGAGGTTGTAGGCAAACATGTCGTGTCTGTCGGCGGTGGCAAAAGAGCTCTCGCAGAACTGTGCGAAGAAGGTGTCTTTGCCTCTGTTAGAGGTATATGCAGCGTTTACACCGAATTTGAAGCAAGTCACGTTGTTCCAGAATTCAGATGCCGTATAGATGTCGATAGGAGCTTTCTCATATTCGTATCCACCTATCCATACTATCTCCTTACCGGCAGAAACTCCCCAGTTCTTGTTCGCCTGATAGGTTACATACATCCAGTCTGTTGCCTGGAAAATGTCGTTTCTTTCGATTTTCTTGTTCAGTCGCTGTCTGAAGGCGAAAGAAACCTTTTCGTTGATTTGTCCGTCAACGAAGACGTTCAGCTGGTCGCCTTTGAATCCAGAGTGGTCATGCCTCAGTTCGCCGCCAACCCTGTCGTTGTAGAAGCCCACCTTTGTCTCGGCTCCGATTTTCAGTTTCGGTGCAGTTTCCTGCGCCTGTGTCGGCAATGCGCATAGGGCAGCGATTGCCAATAAAGGAAAATGTCTCATATTTTAATTTATAGTTTTATCATGGTGTGTTTCCCGCAAGAAAATATTGTGTTCCTGTCACAAGAACATTGTATTTTCCTTCTAAGAATATTGTGTCTTTCTCGTAAGAACATTGTGTTTCTCCCGTATGAAGTTGCAAATGTATAATAAAAGGAAAAATATTCCAAACGATATAGCAAGAAAATACGTCAGAATAAAAAAATCATTAAAATATTTGGTTGTTTGACAGAAAAGTCATACCTTTGCACTCGCTTTTGATAATAAAGCAAATACGGAGATCCGCTAGCTCAGTTGGTAGAGCACAACACTTTTAATGTTGGGGTCTTGGGTTCGAACCCCAAGCGGATCACACAAAGGGAGGTCTTCGGAGCCTCCTTTTTTTGTGCCCTGCGGTATCGAAGTATTTGTAGTATCATAGTTTTTTTATTTGTAGCATCATGATGTCTTGTGATGCTGATGAAAGAAGGAAGACACATGGAAACAACAAGAGATATTAATGTTTCGGTTGCAGGCAACGACAGCAACAGGCTGGCAAACGGGAAAGAGTATATGGAAAAAGAAAACAGAATAATCATGCTCGGCACGGGTAGCGCCACGGTGACTCGCTGCTACAACACCTGTTTCGTGGTGGAGTCGGGGAGCGACAGGCTGATGGTTGATGCCGGTGGCGGAAACGGTATCCTGGGCCAGTTGTCCAAGGCTGGAGTCGCCATCGATGATATCCATCACCTCTTCGTTACACATGCCCATACCGACCACGTGCTCGGAGTGGTATGGGTGGTGAGAGTGATAATGCAGCATGTGCTTGAAAAGCGCTACGACGGGGTGCTCCACATGTATGGCAACGGCAAGGTGGTGGATGTGATAACCGCCATCTGCGGAATGACCCTGCACAAGAAATACAACGCTCTCATCGGTTCGGAGATATTGTTCCACCGCCTTGCCGACGGAGACGGATTCCAGGTGGGCACGATGGATGTGAAATGTTTCGACATCCACTCCAAGAAGGAACCGCAATATGGATTCTCCCTGCGCTTCGGCAATGGCGAAAGACTGGTGTGTATGGGCGACGAACCTTGTTCGGAGCAGACGCTGCAACATGCCGCCGGTGCCGACTGGATGATGTGTGAGGCTTTCTGTCTGTATGCCGACAGGGAGCGCTTCCGTCCATACGAGAAATTCCACAGTACCGCACTTGATGCCGGAACAATGGCAGAGAAGACCGGTGTAAGGAATCTTATTGTATATCACACTGAAGACACCGACCTCGCTCATCGTAAGGAACGCTATACCGAAGAAGTGAAAGAGAATTTCTCTGGCAACGTGTTCGTTCCCGACGATCTTGAAGTGATAAAGCTCTAAAGGATTGTCTTTTACGACATGAAGGATTGATTTACGATATAGATTATATATTTACGACATGCCCCGCCGCGACATAGAGATTGTCATGGCGGGGCATGTTGGTATTTTTTAGGGAGGATAATTCAGACCGTGTTGCCGATTTGTATTTACAGGAAAGCAATCGTCAGTCCTGCCATCACGATGCTGACCATCGACATCAGTTTGATGAGGATGTTGAGCGACGGACCGGAAGTGTCTTTGAATGGGTCGCCCACGGTGTCGCCAACGATGGTGGACTTGTGGTTCTCGCTGCCTTTGCCGCCGAAGTGTCCTTCCTCAATCATCTTCTTGGCATTGTCCCATGCTCCGCCCGAATTCGACATGAACACGGCGAGGGTGAAACCGGCTGCCAGTCCGCCGGTCAGCAATCCGAGCACACCGGCAACTCCTAACACCAAGCCAACCACTATCGGTATCACTATGGCGAGCAGCGACGGGATTATCATCTCCCGCTGTGCGCTCCTCGTGCTTATCTCCACGCAGCGTCCGTAGTCTGGCGTTGCCTTGCCTTCAAGTATTCCCTTTATCTCGCGGAACTGTCGGCGCACCTCCTGTACCATCGATTCTGCAGCACGTCCCACGGCACCCATCGTGAGTCCGCAGAAGAGGAATGCCGCCATGGCTCCGAGAAATGCTCCCACGAGCACTCTCGGGTTGATGAGGTTCACCTGGAAGAAGTTTATGAAGTCTATCGTAGAAGCGTTTGTAGGGTCGAAGATGTTTCCTGCCGCATCCACATATTGCTTGCCGCCCTCGAAGGCTCTCACCATGGCAATCTTTATCTCCTCTATATAGGAGGCAAGCAATGCAAGCGCCGTTAGCGCCGCCGAACCGATGGCGAATCCCTTTCCCGTTGCCGCTGTGGTGTTGCCGAGAGCGTCGAGAGCGTCGGTGCGCTCACGCACAGCCTCGCCCAGTCCGCTCATCTCGGCGTTGCCGCCGGCATTGTCGGCGATAGGGCCGTAGGCATCGGTAGCCAATGTGATGCCGAGTGTGGAGAGCATTCCCACGGCAGCGATGCCGATGCCATAGAGACCGGTGCTGAGACTCTTGGCTGATAGCGACATGTCGAAACCGTTGGCACACAGGTAGCTGAGCATGATAGCCACGGAGATGGTCACCACTGGCACCATCGTTGATATCATTCCCGTGCCGATGCCCTTGATGATTACCGTGGCAGGTCCTGTCTGCGATGCCTCTGCAATTTTCTGTGTAGGCTTGTAGCTCTGTGATGTGTAATATTCTGTAGCCTGTCCGATGATTACTCCCGCTGCCAGACCGCTGATTACCGAGAACGACAGTCCGAGCCAGTTTTCAATTCCCAGCAGATAGAGGATGAAGAATGTGGCGATGGCGATGAGCACGGCACTGACGTTAGTGCCGAGACCGAGCGAATGAAGCAGGTCTTTCATCGATGCGCCCTCTTTGGTGCGCACCAGGAAGATTCCGATCAGCGAGAGGAAGATGCCTATCGCCGCGATTATCATCGGAGCTATGACAGCCTTCAGCTGCATGTCGCCGTTCATGGCGAATGCCGTGGCGCCGAGAGCAGCAGTGGAGAGTATAGATCCGCAATAGCTCTCATAGAGGTCGGCTCCCATTCCAGCCACGTCGCCCACGTTGTCGCCCACGTTGTCGGCGATGGTGGCAGGGTTGCGGGGGTCATCCTCCGGTATGTTGGCTTCCACTTTTCCCACGAGGTCGGCTCCCACGTCGGCTGCCTTGGTGTAAATTCCGCCGCCCACACGTGCGAAGAGCGCCTGTGTTGAGGCTCCCATTCCGAATGTGAGCATTGTGGTGGTAATGGTTATCAGGGCAGTCTTCTCATCGGCATATACAGCGTTGAGAACCAGAAACCAGATGGCGATGTCGAGGAGTCCGAGGCCCACGACTACGAGTCCCATCACGGCGCCGCTGCGGAATGCAGTCTTCAGTCCCTTGTCCAGTCCTGTGCGTGCTCCGTTGGCTGTGCGTGCAGAGGCGTATGTGGCGGTCTTCATGCCGAAGAATCCGGAGAGTCCGGAGAACAGTCCGCCGGTAAGGAATGCGAACGGCACCCATGGGTTCTGCACTTCAAGCACGTATGCCATGAATGAGAATATTATGGCCAGCACTATGAATACTATGCCCACCACCTTGTATTGTTGTTTGAGATATGCCATCGCACCCTTTCTCACGTGTGCTGCAATCTCCTTCATACGGTCGGTTCCCTCTTCCTCTTTCATCATGGTGCGGAAGAAATACCATGCCATTCCCAATGCCACGATGCTTGCTACGGGAATCAGCCAGAAAACTAATGGAATGTTGTTCATAAGCATTTGATATTTAAGTTTGACTGCTTAAAAAATTAAAGCCCAAGTAAGCCCTGAAGACTGATTTGGGTTTATGGTTGCAAATATATGAAAATATCAAATAAGTTGAACTTCTGAATTACTTTTTTTTCTGTTTTCTCTTTGATTAATGTCACTTTTGTCTCTTTTTGCAATATCTTGATTGCATTTAGACGGTATTGTGATGACGTCAGTCCGCTTGGAGTTTATTGATGATTGCATATAACTGAACTTCCCTTTGTGATAGCCTTGTCATGTCTGGTAATCACAAAGGGAAGTCTGTTCATGATATTTGTCCGTTTCCGTTTATTCAAAGTAGAATGTCAGGGCGATGATTTTGCTCCGGCATTCTTTCACTGAATTTGCATACATGAAGCGGTCTGCCATGCTCGGGTCTTTGAACCGTTTCGGGTGGTCTGTGTCGAGACAGTTGGTCAGTCCGTAGCAGAATTTCAGTTCAGGTCGCAGCTTGAAGAAGGGCAGGTAGAGATCGCAGCCCAGTCCCACTTCCAGAAACACGTCGTAGCGTTTCAGCTTGATATAGTCGCTGTCGCTGCCCGAGAGGTTCAGCATAGGGTTCACTCCCGCCATGAGATAAGGGCGGTGGTTGTTGAAGCGTGGTGCGCTGAAGATGAGGTCCATGGCAGAAGAGATATAGATGGTCTTCAGCTCCTGGTTCTGCGTCACGGGCTTTCCTTCGCCGGTCTTGTCTGTCAGGTTCATGAATTTGATGTTCCTTGTTCCGAAATACATTGCCGGAGCGAGGCGGAAGGCAAAGTGTGTGCCAAGGCGCAGCTCACCGAGCACACCTACTGTGAATCCGGCGTCCCACTTGTCCTGGTCGGTGGTGATTATCTTCTCCACCGTGCCGTCGTCTGTCGTTATCGTCTGCGGTCCCATGCCCACGAACTCCAGATCCTGCAGGTGTGTTCCCACCATCACACCGAAGTGGAACGGTCGCAAATCGGTATACGGACGATTCTGCACCTGTGTGTCTTGCGCTTTCATGGCCGTGCAGCCCATCAGCAAGGCGAACAGAATCAGTATATGTCTTGTAATTGTCTTCATCGGTTATCGTTTTTATTTACTGATAACGTAGAATTCGGCGTCTTATTGCATTTCGGGAGGCATCAATGTTTGGTTATGGCTTAAAATTACTTTATATGCCATAATCCTGTTCCTTACTGATTTTTTCATTTCCTGATTTCTCCCTTCTTCTTTGCAATACCCACAAATGATTATCGCCCTGGTTCATTATATACTTAATAATATGTGAAACAGGAGTTGAGGAACGTCGAAACTGATATTTTTTACTCGAAAGCAAAAAAAACCGTACCAAATATTAGGTATTTAAAATAAAATATCTAACTTTGCATCGTACGAGAAAAACAGTACAAGAACATTATTAACTTTAAAATATAAATTATTATGGCTTACGTAATTGGTGACGATTGTATCGCATGCGGTACATGTATTGACGAGTGCCCAGTAGGTGCTATCTCTGAGGGCGACAAGTATTCTATCGACGCAGATGCATGCACAGAGTGCGGTACATGTGCTTCTGTTTGCCCATCTGAGGCTATCAGCCTTGGTGAGTAATACGGAGTTCCTTCAGAACTTATGGGATGACAATCTCATATATTATTAAGTTTTAGACAATCAGAGCTTTCCTTCGGGGAGGCTCTTTTTTTTATTGCGTTTACTGTTCATTCCTCTTTGGAATGATATATACTTTACATATATCCGATTCCTTTTCCACCAATATCATATAGGCACATAAACTGGTCACCTGTCGTATTGTTGTAATACGTAGCTTTACACCACTTGTCTATACATTTTGCACCTATACTTCGGCTTGTGTAGTCTTTTGTTGTAGCGTATCGCTATGCTGGTGTATATGGTTTTTCCTCAGAAATAGTGTCATAGTATCATTCCGGGCTCTAATGAATACCCTAAGATGCTGTAGACCAACGACTTGGTTAAATGATACTTTTCTGAATGTTTTACAGAAAAGTGTCATTTAAGTATCATTTAAGTATCATGCCTTTTCAACGCAAAGGCGGAGATTTTTATCGGTTCAAAAGCATTGATTTATCATTGAAGTATCATGCCTTTTCAACCGAAAGGAGTCTGTTCTGACGCTTATTGTTTCACTCCTTTACGAACGTATTCATTCTATGAATAATTTGGGCACTGTTCTGCCAATGTTTGTGCCCATTAGGGGCAAGCAGCGTGCCCCACTTGGGCAAGCACAGTGCCCCACATGGGCAAGCACCTTGCCCCATTTGAGCAAGCGTACTTCTCATTTTTTTGTGAATAGATAAAGAAAATTAAACCCCAAACGATATAATTACCGTCTGGGGTTTAATCATTAGATTTTATTTATAAGAAATCCTTTCTTAGTATGTAGCGAGAACCTGCTTTGCTGTCGGGTTCTCCGGGTCGATCTGGATCAGCTTCTCGAAGAATGGCTTGGCAGCAGCGCTGTCGTTCTTGATCTTGTAGAAGTAGATGCCGAGGTATGTGTAAGCCTCAGTGATGCTAGCCTTGTCAGAATCGTCCTTCACACCCTTCTCCTCAATCAGCTTGGCGAGCTTGTCGTAGTAAGGTCTTGCCAGACCCTTTGTCTGATTAGCGTCGATAAGACCGAGAGTACGTGCTGCCATGAAGTTGCAGAAGTCAGCATTGCTTGGATATTTCTCACTCATCTGGTTGTAGATCTCAACAGCCTTCTTCACAGATGCCTCCTGGGCAGCTCCAGTCTGGCTGGCAGCCTGGTTGCGGTAGATGTTGGCAAGACCGTTGTAGTCGTTGATGCCTACATTTGGGTTAAGAGTGAGATACTGCTCATAGAGTTCCAAAGACTTTGCGAAGTCACCCTTTGCTTTGTAAGCGTCAGAGAGGTCCTTGATGACTGCTGCCTTCTGAGCGTTTTCTTTGCATTCAGCAAGCTGCTTGTTGTAGTATTCGATGGCTGTGTCATACTGCTTCAGAGCGCTGTATGTCAGTCCGGCGTATTTGTAGTCGTTTGCTGTGAGGTCTACAGAGTCGCTCTTGTTGAACAGGGCGTCAACATACTTTGCAGCCTCGTCATACTGCTTCAGCTCGAAAGAGTTGTAGAGAGCCAGACGGTTGTAGCCGGAGTTGCGTGGGTTCTTTGAAAGACCGTAAACGGCGAGTTCCTTTGAAACATCATTTTTCTGGTTTGCGAATGCAGCCAGTGCATACTCTGTAAGGTAGCTTGGCTCGTGGTCGTAGAGCTTGGCAGGTGTCACCTTGCTATAGTAGTCGAGCACCTTCTGCATATACTTGCCGTTCTTCTTTGCAGCCTCATAGTAGATGTGGGCTGCTTCAGCGTCAACAGGGAAGTTCGCATCGAGTGTGCGAACCTTCTCCAGCTGCTCTACAGCCATGTCTGGAGACACACCACGCATAACGCGGGCATATTTTACGTAAGCGCTGATGTTGTTTGGCTCAGCATAGTAAGCGTTCTGATACATGGCAGCAGCAGCGCCTGGGTCATCGTTGAAGTAAGCCAAGTCGCCGAGGAGCACGAAACCGTCGCCCACCTTGCCGGTCTTTGCCTTGTTTGTCAACTCAACAGCCATCTCGCCGTATTTGCGGGTGTTGGCTGTGTCCTTTACGTCGAGATAAGCACGACCGATGGCTGCAAGAGCCTTGGCGTCTTTCTTGTTCTCTTTCACCGCTGCCTTCACGATAGATGCCACAGCAGCCTTGTCCTTGTTGGTCTTGATGGCGTTGACAGCGTCCTTGACGCTTGTCTGTGCCATAGCAGAGCCGCTGAATACTGTCATCAGCGCTCCCATGAATAGATATTTTATTGCTTTCATAATTCTCTTGTTTTTAAGATAGTGATTGATGATCGTTCTTTTCTATTATTCTCTTTTTTTTTGCGTATGCAAAGATACTTATTTTTATTTATCTAACACTTATCCGCTTGATAAATTGCATTGTAAGAGAAAATATTCTTGTTCTTTTAATCATCATTAACTTGAACGCTGCGCCATTCCAGGTCTCCGCGATAGGGGAGGAGAGCAGATTTCAGGATAATCTTCTGTCCCTGTGGCGACTGCATGAAGTTTGCCACGCCAACTGGCAGTCCATGGAACGGGTCGGCAAGCAGTGCGTAAATCGTTCTTGCGAACGGATATCTGCCATCGAGCAGGTATAGCTGGTATGGTTTCCAACTGTTCATCTCCGTAGCCTTCTCCATCTGGCATACCGACATAACCGTGATGTTCTTCTTGAATGTCACGTTTGTAGTGTCTCGCTTGTCGTTGAGCCAGTTGCTGCCGATGATGCCGATGGCGTTAGGAGTTTTCTCAACATATTTGATGACCTCAGCACTTGTGTTCACGGCCGAGATGTTAGGACTGTTGATAGGTTTGCCGCCAAGGATAGAATCTACTGCCCATCTCACGGCTGCCGACTGCTTGTTGTCGAACACCACGTCGATGGTTCCGAATTTCGAACCCTTGTTTATCTGGTTCCACTTTGTTGCCTGTCCGGAGAGGATTCTCTTGATGTCCTTCACCGTTATGCAGGAGTCAACATTGTTCTTGTTTATGATGAACGCCAGTCCGTCGTAGCCAAGCGGGAAATAACGTGGCTGTATCTTCATGCTCTTGAAATACTCGAGCTGTTTCTTAGACAGGTTCCTTGCCGTTATGATGAGATGCACGTCCTGTTTCATCAGTGCGTTGAAGGCATCAATCTCATTTGTGTATTTCGCTGTGACATGAGCGTCAGGATACATGGCATGGAATACGGCAAGCTCTTCCTCCACGATAGGGCTGAAGCTCTCATCGCACATCAATGTCATTTTGCCTGACGAGTAGGTGTCAGTTCTTGCATTCTTGGACTTTTGCTCTGAACATGCGCAGAAAACCAATAATGCAACCATCATTGTAAGAAATGTGTAAGTCGTTCGCTTCATGATAATTCTTGTTTAGTGACAGCCCCGTTGTTCTTGGAGCCACTTGTTTTATAAATTATTCTGTTAGGATATTTCTCTGTATGTCAGAGAAAAAAAAGAAGAGCAGAAGCCACCTTCTATAAGGCAATTCCTCTACTCTTCTTGTTAGATATCTCGTCTATGTGAGATTACTGAAGGCGGAATGTTACAGGTACGGTAAATCTTGAACGTACCGCCTGGCCATTCTGCTTACCAGGAATCCACTTAGGCATGCTACTGATTACGCGCTGTGCCTCCTTGTCGAGTGATGGGTCAACACCACGAACGACCCTAACCTGTGATACAGAACCGTCTCTCTCTACGACGAACTGTACAACTACACGACCCGAAATACCATTCTCAGCAGCAACTACTGGATACTTGATATGATCAGCGAGCCATCCGTTTACAGATCCGCCAGGGAATTGAGGCTGCTGCTCTACCACCTCGAAGATCTTGTTCTGCTCCTCCTCATGCTTTGGAGGTTCTGGAGCTGCAATCTCCTCAACGGCCTTGAGCACTGTACCACCTGCTTCGTCGTTACCCTTAACGTCGAAAGCACCGATAGCAGTCTTTGTTTCCTTCAACTCATCCTGAGTCTTCATTTCCTCCTCAGGTTTAACCTCAGAGTCCTTCTTGATGACAGGAGGTGTAAAGGCGATAGAAGACTTAACCTTTTCTACCTTCTGCACCTGCTCCACCTTAGGAGTCTCGGTCTTCTTCTCAACCTTGGCCTCCTTCTTTGCCTCAAGGAGAGATGCCTCCATTTCAGCCTCGAACTTAGCCTTCTGAGCTTCCTGATATGAGTTATAAGCTGCAAGTCCTAAATATGCAACCGCTGCGACGGCAGCAACGAATATCATTGAAACGATATTACGCTTGCTTGTACCTCTACGCAGTTGGTAAGCACCATAGACCTTATTACGACCTTGGAAGACTATGTCAGCCCATTCATTTGATATAAGATCAATTTTTGCCATTTTCTTTAAAATGTTTAATTTTAGAAAACTATCAACATCGTTTACTTAACGCCGGCTGCCTTCAGAAGGCGCATGTCGTCGTCGTTTACTTTGTCGATAACGTACTTACCTATTGCACAAATCTGCATTTCATCGAGAGCATCTACAAGGTTCTTATAGGATGCAGTATCCAAAGTCTTGATGATGATCGTCAGTGCAGGAACCTTACCTGTTTCCAGTTCACCCTTCTTGATCTTGTCAAGTTTGGCGTTGTAAACAGAGTCGCTCATGCTCTTGTCCTTTGCACGCTCTGAATCGAGAAGTTTCTTTGCTGCCATGATGTTCTTGACAGGAGTGTAACCCCCCTCAGTCCTGTGGTTGATCAAGACGCTGCGGATACCGTCAGCACCCCATGTGGTCTTCTTCAGACATGCAGGGTTGTCATACTGTGGAATACCGTCTACGTGATAGATCTGGTCGTTGCCTGCAAGGTACAGAGTCAGAGTCTGTGACGCCTTGGTAGCAGAACGGTCCTGCTCGTTCACGTTCTTATCATTACTTGGCATGGTGAGCTGCATTGACTGAGGCTTGCTCAGAGAAGTACAGAGCATGAAGAAGGTGATAAGAAGCATCATCATATCCACCATAGGGGTGAAGTCGACGCGGGTCTCGGCTTTTTTCTGTCTTGAACCTTTTTTCTTTGCCATATTATTCAGCCTCCTCCTTCTTTAATGTAGTGATAAGATAATAACGGTTCTCACTCATGTCCTGAAGCTCAGACATCATCTTCTTTACAACCTTGTATGGAGTTGCGGCGTCAGCCTTGATAGCAACCTTCATCTTGTCGCCAAAAGAAGAGTTGCGTGCGGCGTCTACCCAGCACTGGAATTCACTCATGCCTCCGTTGATGGAGTCAGTAGGAATACCCATTTCCTTCTGAAGATTGTTGACGTCTCCTGCTTCATGCTTGAGAACATCAGACATTTTATTCATAGGCATACCGAAGGAAGCGAGTCCAACGAAGTTCTTCTCCTGCATAGCAGAGAGAGAGAGACCTGAGAACTTGCTCTTGAATCCTTCGAGCATCTCCTGCATATATCCTGGCTTGTCAAGTCCGATAAAGATCTTACCATCCTTGTCAACGATAATCTGCAGAACTTCTGTTTCTGGAACCTTGATCTCTGACACTGAGCCCGGCGCATTTACCTTCACTGCCTCATTCTTCACGAACGTTGACGTCAACATGAAGAAGGTAAGCAGAAGGACCATAACGTCAGACATAGGGGTCATATCTATCCAGACGTCGGCTTTCTTAATCTTTATCTTACCCATAATGAATAAAGTTTTAAAGGGTTAGTAATAAAGATTAAGCCTCTTCTGTATGGTTAGCTTCGTATGTCTTTGCGATAGTGTAACCAACCTCGTCAAGAGCGTAAGTGAGCTTATCGATCTTGTTTGAGTAGTAGTTATAAGCAACAACGGCGCACCATGAAGTCAAAATACCAGAAGCAGTGTTGACGAGGGCCTCAGAAATACCGGTAGAGAGCTCGAGAGAGTCACCACCACCACCGGCTGCAAGAGCGGCGAACGACTTGATCATACCCACAACGGTACCGAACAGAGCGGTAAGAGTACCAAGTGTTACGAGAGTTGCCAGAATTGGCATGTTCATCTGAAGAGTAGGCATCTCAAGCTGAACAGCCTCCTCGTGAGCCTGCTGGATCTTAGAAACCTTCTGCTCCTTCTTCAAACCTGGAGTATTCTCCATCTCTGAGTAAGCCTTCAAAGAAGCTGTAACAACGTTACCTACAACACCCTGCTGCTTGTCGCAAAGCTGCTGAGCCTTAGCCATATCGCCGGCTGAAACTGCTGCCTTAACGTTAGCAACGAACTTAACGAGGCTGCTCTTGCCGTTTGCAGTGCGGAGAGCCAGACCACGCTCTACTGAAAGTGCGATCACAGTGAAGAGAAGTGTGATGATGACAGGAACGACGATACCTCCCTTGTAGATAGTACCGAGCAAGTTGCCTGGAAGTGGAGCGTTTGCGTTGTCGCCACCCTGGAAGTTACCTGGGTTACCGAGAACGAACTCGTAGAAGCATACACCTGCGATGAAGCAGAGTACGATGATCCAAAACGCTGCGCGAACGCCCTGAAAGCCCTGCTTCTTAGCCTTGGCTGGGGCTTTTGTCTGTGAATTTGCCATAATTTTGTTGAATTTGATTTTTAAGTTATTAATAAATTTAAGTTATATTCTCGATTAGCGCCTTTTGAAGGCTGATTTAAAGTTTGTCTCGAAGGTCAACATAGTGATTTATGCACTTCTTATCCGTGCAAAGATAGTAATTTAATATTGACTTTGATAAAAAGTTAAATCATTTTAACTACCTTGATGCGATTTTTTTCCTTTCAGAGTGCTTTTCTATATGCTTCGAGTGTTTTTATCCGCAATATTTTCCATCAGCGCATCATAAAGACACACTGTTCGTCTGTCATGCCAGCAGCGCCAATGTGTCCTTGATGCGTTTCATCGCCTCGCGGATATTGTCGTCGCTTGTGGCATAGCTCATGCGGAAGCAGTATGGGTCGCCGAATGCGTCGCCGCCCACTGTTGCCACGTGGCCCACTTCGAGCAGGAACATGGCGAGATCCGTTGAGTTTTCTATCTTCTTCCCGTTGTAGCTCTTGCCGAAGAAGCTGCTGCATTTAGGGAACAGGTAGAAGGCGCCTTCCGGTTTGTTCACTTCCAGTCCCGGTATGTCCTTGGCGAGTTCCACGATAAGGTCGCGGCGTCTTTCAAACGCTTTCCTCATTGTCTCCACGCATTCCTGCGATGTGGTATAGGCAGCCTCTGCCGCTTTCTGGCTCACTGAGCAAGGGCCGCTCGTATACTGTCCCTGCAGCTTGTTGCATCCTTTCACTATCCATTCCGGAGCTGCTATGAATCCTATTCTCCATCCTGTCATGGCGTATGCCTTAGACACTCCGTTCACGATTATCGTTCGCTCTCTCATTCCCTCTATGTGGGCGATGCTGCTGTGCTTGCCCACGTAGTTGATGTGTTCGTAGATCTCGTCGGCGAGCACATACAGTCCTTCATGTCTTTTTATCACCTCAGCAAGCCCTCTGAGTTCTTCTTCAGAGTACACGCTGCCTGTAGGGTTGCTTGGCGAGCACAGGATGAGCATCCTTGTCTTTGGCGTTATGGCAGCTTCGAACTGCTCCGGTGTCATCTTGAAGTTCTGTTCGAATCCGGCTTCAACGATAACCGGTTCTCCTCCGGCAAGTTTCACCATCTGCGGATAGCTCACCCAGTATGGAGCAGGGATTATCACCTCTTCTCCATCATTTACGAGTGCCATCACCGTGTTGCACACACTCTGCTTGGCACCGTTAGACACGAGAATCTCGTTTGTTGAGTATTCCAGTCCGTTTTCCTTCTTCAGCTTTTCGACGATAGCCTTTCTCAGTTCGATATATCCCGGCACTGGCGAGTATCTCGAGTAGTTCTCGTCGATAGCTTTCTTGGCCGCCTCCTTGATATGGTCTGGTGTGTTGAAGTCCGGTTCTCCCACGCTCATGTTGATAACGTCGATACCTTGCGCTTTCATTTCTCCGCTTTTCTGCGACATCGCTAATGTAGCCGAAGGAGCGAGCCTGTTCAGGCGGTCTGATAATTTTGTCATATAAGATGTGTTATGTGTTTATATTTGTTGCAAAAGTATATTATTTTCTTCTCTTTAACGAATAATTCTCACTTTTATTTTGTAATATGTGTTAAGTAATAGCAACAAGGGCTGTTTCATAGAACAATATGTCTAAGAAACAGCCCTTTGCCGTGTATGTAATGTCCTGTTATTTCATTCTCCGGTCCCTATATATATATTATAGGTGAAGGTTGTGTCCCATGCGCAGCTTTTTGGTCTGGAGATATTTGTAGTCGTATTCGTTAGGTGCGATTTCGATTGGTATGTTCTCCACGATTTCCAGTCCGTAAGCCTCAAGTCCCACTCTCTTTGTAGGGTTGTTGGTGAGGAGTCTCATCTTGCTCACTCCGAGCTGTCTGAGAATCTGTGCTCCGCATCCGTAGTCTCTCTCGTCCGGCTTGAATCCCAGGTGTATGTTTGCCTCTACTGTGTCGAGACCTTTCTCCTGCAGTTTGTATGCGGCAATCTTGTTCATCAGTCCGATGCCTCTACCTTCCTGCTGCATGTATACCACTACGCCCTTTCCTTCTTTTTCTATCATCTCCATCGACTTGTGGAGCTGTTCTCCGCAGTCGCATCTCTTGCTTCCGAAGATGTCGCCGGTAGAGCATGAGGAGTGAACTCTGACGAGGATCGGTTCGTTTGGCTCCCAGCTTCCCTTGATGAGTGCCATGTGTTCCATTCCGTTGCTTGTCTGGCGGAACGGCACGAGTCTGAAGTGTCCGTATGCCGTCGGCATGTCCACTTCTTCTCCTTTTTCCACGAGCACCTCATTCTTGAGTCTGTATGCTATCATGTCTTTGATGGAAATCGTCTTCAGACCGTATTCCTTGCCGAACTCCAGCAGCTGTGGCAGTCTTGCCATCGTGCCGTCTTCGTTCATAATCTCCATCAGTGCACCGGCAGGGTAGAGTCCTGCCATGCGGCAGAGGTCGATGGCGGCTTCGGTGTGGCCGCTTCTTCTGAGCACTCCGTTGTCCTGTGCATAGAGCGGGTTCACGTGTCCTGGTCTGCCGAAGGTTGTCGGTTTGGAACTTGGGTCGGCGAGAGCCTTTATAGTCTCTGCTCTGTCGTGTGCGGATACTCCTGTGGAGCATCCTTCCAGCTTGTCCACCGTCACTGTGAACGGCGTGCCGAGCATAGAGGTGTTGTCAGACACCTGGTGTGGCAGGTCGAGTTCCTTGCATCTCGACATAGTGATGGGCACGCAGAGCACGCCTCTGGCATGCTTGAGCATGAAGTTCACTTTCTCGGCGTCGATCTTCTCGGCTGCGATGATGAGGTCGCCCTCGTTTTCGCGGTCCTCGTCATCCACTACGATAACGAATTTGCCTTCTTTGATGTCTTCGATGGCCTCTTCTACGGTATTGAGCTTTAAATTCTCCATTGTGATTGTTACCTTATTATATAATATATAAATTTCTTTGTATGTAAATTCTCCTGTTTGTCATCTTGCCGTCGGCTCCTCTTTCATTTCAGTGAGCCTGTCTGTCATCAATTTGTTGGTCTCGCTGATTTTCTTGAGGTCTCTCATCAGTCTCAGTCTGAATCTCCACATCCTGAAGAAGAAGAACAGACCTGCCGGCACGATTATGGCGGCGGTGATGTTCAGCCATTTCCTCTCGAACGGTCTTGTGTGTGATTTCACCATTATCACGGGATATTCGTTCAGACAGTTTATCACCTTTCTGTCTTTTGAGTTCGAAAGGTCGGCAATGGTGCTTTCGAGCAGTTCGCCGATGCGCTCCATCTCGTGGTCCGGCTGATATTTGAAGAACACGTTGATGAAGTTTGGCGGAGATTTCAGCTTGTGTGTCGTGGCATACTGCTTTATCTCCTTGGTTATCTGTTCGATGTTCTGCCGGTCTTTCTCATAGTCGGGAGTCTCTATTATCACCGTCTTTCTCGTTATGCTCCTCTTCGTTCTCAGTCCGAGCAGCTTTGCCGCCACCTTCTTGTATGCGTCGATGTTGAACACCACGGAGTCATTGTTAGCCTTATAGGTGAAGAATATGGCGAGCGGTGTCAGTACGGATGTCGCGATGCTCTTTCCGAACCATACCGCCCACATGCCGCCACGCGCCATTCTGTATCCGGTATTGTCGAAGATATAATATACGATGAATACAAGCACCGAGATGATTACCGGCACTCCGAGTCCGCCCTTTCTGATGATTGCTCCCAACGGGGCACCGATGAAGAAGAATATGATGCACGAAAGGGCGAGCGTGAATTTGTTTATCGCCTCTATCTTGTGCTGGCGCAGCAGCTTGTCGCCGTCGCCCGTCACCATTGCCTTGAACTGCAGTTCGTTCATGTTGTTCTGCACCGTCGACATGGCGTTGTTCACAGCCCTAAGCTTGTTGTCAGCCGTTAGCGATTCGAATTTCTTCTTCACGTTGAATTTTCCGCTCTCCACTTCTTTCTTTATCCTTAAGGAGTCGCTTCTCGAAATCTTCTGGCTGCCCAGGAGCATGAATCGGGCGTCTTTGTAGAATGCACGTCCGATGCTGTCATATTCATGACTTATCGAGTCCATATCGTGGCTTATCTGGGATATGCTCTTTGCCTTGGCATTGTTGGAAAGCGAACTTGCGTCGGCAAGGTTGAATCCGTTGTCGAAGTCGAGTACGATTTTCTTGGAGATGAACGTCTCCCGTCTGTATGGCACGTTGGCGCTGCCCGTGACGTCAGACGACTTCATGTTTTCAAACCACTCTCCGCTATGCAGCGTCAGCACGAGGTGCTTCTTCTCTGCCGTAGACTGCAGCATGCCCGAGTCGGCGAGTATTATCGCTGCATCCTCGAAACTGTCGGTCATGCGGTAAATCATTATGCCATAGAGCATTCCGGAGTTAAGGTCCTTCTTCTGCACATACAGGTTGCAGTTCGGTATTCCGTCGTAGAACACGCCTTCCGGTATTTCCAGTTCCGGACTCTTCTGCTTCATCGACATCAGCAACTGAGCGAACTGCATGTTGGCGCTTGGTGCCACCACATTCTGGAAGTAGAACGACACTCCGGATATTATCAGTGTTATGGCTATCAGCGACCTGAAAGCCTGCATCAGCGATATTCCGGCAGCCTTGATGGCAGTAAGCTCACTGCTCTCGCCGAGGTTTCCGAAGGTTATCAGCGACGACAGCAGGATGGCCAGCGGCAAAGCCTGCGGCACGAGAATCAGACTCATATACCAGAAGAACTGCGCCATAACCTCCACCGACAATCCCTTGCCGATGAGTTCATCGACATATCTCCATAGAAACTGCATCATCAGCACGAACTGGCAGATGAAGAATGTTCCGATGAAGAGCATCCCGAATTGTCTGGATATGAAGATGTCTAATTTCTTTATTCTAAGCATTGTCTTGTGGTATCATAGGGCGTCATTGCCCAATAACGGTGCAAAAATACTACAAAAAATCGGAAGTCAGAAAATATTTCCTTCTATTTACCAAGTTTTGAGTATTTCAACATTTCCCGATGCGTTATTTGTGTTATAATCAGTGGATAAGTCATGTAGCAGCGGATATGTCATATATCAGCGGATTTCATTTCCGGTGTCAGCGGTTTTCATTGGCGTTTTGTTTTTTTTCGTTATGCCAATAATCCCCAGACTGTATGATGGCCGATTAGAGGGATATACAGTCAGATACGAAAAAACTCCCCTGAAATCCGTTGTTTGGTTTCAGGGGAGTAGCTTTCCAGGTCGGATCGTTCAAGTGCCGACGTTATTTCCTTTTTCTGTTGGCTCTTTGCTGGCGGTATTTCGCTTTCTGCATGGCTGAGCCACTACCGTGGGCACCAGTTATGTATGCCTTTTTCTTGGCTTTCGTCTTCACCTTGCCGTTGGAGTCGTCGCTCTTTCTGGCCGGTCTGAATGTCATGCCGCCTTCGATGATCTGATCTATGTCCATATTCGTGATATTAATGGTGGAAGAGTCTTACGCCGGTGAATGCCATCGTGATGCCATATTTGTCGCAGGTGTCGATGACATGGTCGTCACGCACCGAACCACCTGCCTGTGCGATATATTCCACACCGCTCTTGTGGGCGCGTTCGATGTTGTCACCGAATGGGAAGAAGGCATCGCTGCCCAGTGCCACCTTGGTGTTCTTGGCAATCCACTCCTTTTTCTCCTCCATCGTCAGCACCTCCGGCTTCTCTGTGAAGAACTGCTGCCATGTGCCGTCAGCGAGCACGTCGTCGTGGTCCTCGCTGATATATACGTCGATTGTGTTGTCGCGGTCAGCGCGGCGGATACCCGGCACGAAAGGAAGGTTCATCACCTTCGGGTGCTGGCGCAGCCACCAGATGTCAGCCTTGTTGCCGGCCAGACGCGTGCAGTGGATGCGGCTCTGCTGTCCGGCGCCGATGCCGATAGCCTGTCCGTCCTTCACGTAGCAAACAGAGTTGCTCTGTGTGTATTTCAGTGTGATGAGACTGATGATGAGGTCGCGCTTGGCCTCCTCTGTGAATTCCTTGCTCTTGGTAGGGATATTCTCGAAGAGCTTCGGGTCGTCGAGCTTCACCTCGTTGCGTCCCTGCTCGAATGTGATTCCGAACACCTGCTTGTGTTCAATCGGTGCTGGTTTGTAAGTAGGGTCTATCTTAATCACGTTGTATGTACCCTTGCGCTTGTCGTGGAGGATTTCCAGAGCCTCAGGCGTAAAGTCCGGGGCAATAACTCCGTCGCTCACTTCCCTCTTGAGCAGCGTTGCCGTAGCGGCGTCGCAAGTGTCGCTCAATGCCACGAAGTCGCCGTATGAACTCATGCGGTCGGCGCCGCGTGCCCTTGCGTATGCACAGGCGATGGGTGAGAGTTCCATCTTCAGGTCGTCAACGAAGTATATCTTCTTCAGTGTGTCGCTCAGTGGCAGTCCCACAGCGGCGCCTGCCGGTGATACATGCTTGAAGCTGGCTGCTGCAGGCAGTCCTGTAGCTTCTTTCAGCTCCTTCACGAGCTGCCAGCTGTTCAGGGCATCAAGGAAGTTGATGTAGCCCGGACGGCCGTTTAATACTTCGATTGGGAGTTCGCCCTCTTCCATGTAAATTCGTGAGGGCTTCTGATTCGGATTGCATCCGTACTTTAACTGTAACTCTTTCATTATAATGTCTCTTTACCTATTTTGCTGCAAAATTACTTCTTTTTTGTCAGATGTCAAAGCGTTGTGGCGAAAAGTGTATATGACGTGCGGAAGAAGGCATTGAAAGAAGCCGGTCTCCGCATAGACAGGAGACCGGCAATAATTTGTCTTTATAGAGAAAATGACCCGTTGGCGGAATAAGTTTAGCGCACACTTAATCCTAATAACCGATTTGGGTTAAAATGGGCACGGTGCTTGCCCAACTGGGGCA
>NZ_FR892547.1:0-24184 GCF_000436015.1 Prevotella sp. CAG:592
ACGGGGGAGGTTAGGTGGGGGCTGGATGGCAGTATGCGGAGTAATAATTATTGTTCCCCCACAGTTCAGAATTACGAATAGATAACAACTTTCCTGCGCAGCCGGTTTATCTCTCTAAGTTTTTGTCTGAAAATCTGAGGACAAGATGCCAGGAAAGGGAGTGCCCCAGCACTCGCAAATCCCAATAAATCCTTAAGCTAAATCCAAGAATCATTGACTAAAATATAATCAAAAAAAGATCCGTGAAAGACCAATCCGTGTCAAGTCCGTGGTATCCGTGTTTCTTTTTTTATTTGTGTCCCTGCCGCAGGCTGGGGACACAACGGCAACACGGAATAAATTTATCTGTGAGTAACACGCAATTACAATATCTGTGTTGTATATTCGCTATTGCCCGTCGCAAAAGAGATTTTTCACCATAATATATATGTTGAATCAGCTTTTTAGTTTATCTTTGCATAAGATAAGCTGCGGCTCGGCATAAGAAATAAATGTATTTACTTCATTCTGCTCTCGCCTTGCATTATCTTTGCATATATTTTACTATTGCATATAATTTCTTCATATTAGCATATCATAAGACAACGACATAGATGAAAGAATTCGTAATATCAGAAGTCAAGGCCGAAACAGCCGTACTCGTGGGACTCATCACGAAGGAACAGGACGAGGCCAAGACCAAGGAGTATCTCGACGAACTGGAATTCCTTGCCGACACCGCCGGCGCCGTCACAGTGAAGAGATTCACGCAGAGAGTGAACGGTCCCAACCAGACTACATACGTGGGCAAGGGAAAGCTCGAGGAGATAAAGCAATATATACTCGACGAGGAAGACGCAGAGAGAGAAATCGGTATGGTGATATTCGACGATGAGCTCTCGGCAAAGCAGATTCGCAACATCGAAAACGAGCTGAAGGTGAAAATCCTCGACCGCACATCCCTCATCCTCGACATCTTCGCCATGCGCGCACAGACCGCCAACGCCAAGACGCAGGTGGAGCTGGCGCAATACCGCTACATGCTGCCACGACTGCAGCGACTATGGACCCACCTCGAACGACAGGGAGGAGGATCTGGTTCGGGAGGCGGAAAGGGAAGCGTGGGACTGCGCGGACCGGGTGAGACGCAGCTCGAGATGGACCGCCGAATCATCCTGCAGCGTATGTCGCTGCTCAAGGAGCGACTCGCCGAGATTGACAAGCAGAAGACCACACAGCGCAAAAACCGCGGCCGCCTCATCCGCGTGGCACTCGTGGGATATACCAACGTGGGAAAGTCTACGCTCATGAACCTCATGTCGAAGAGCGAGGTGTTTGCAGAGAACAAACTCTTCGCCACACTCGACACCACGGTGAGAAAAGTGGTGGTGGAGAACCTGCCGTTCCTGCTCGCCGACACCGTGGGATTCATACGCAAGCTGCCCACAGACCTCGTTGACTCCTTCAAGAGCACCCTCGACGAGGTGCGCGAGGCCGACCTGCTGCTGCATGTGGTGGACATCAGCCACCCCGACTTCGAGGAGCAGATAAAGGTGGTGGACAAGACTCTCGCCGACCTGGGATGCGCCGACAAGCCGTCGATGATAATCTTCAACAAGATAGACGCATACACATGGGTGGAAAAAGAGGCCGACGACCTCACGCCTGCCACAAAGGAGAACATGACCCTCGACGACCTGAAGAAGACCTGGATGGCGAAGATGGGAGACGACTGCCTCTTCATCTCGGCACGCGAGAAGATAAACATTCAGGAGATGAGAGACGTGATATACAAGAGAGTGAGAGAGCTGCACGTGCAGAAATACCCTTACAACGACTTCCTGTATCAGGACTACAGCGAGGAAGAACAAAATTAAAAAGAACCCCATACACCACACACACATCATGCGCACACTCACACCATCAGAGATAAAGCGGCTCGAAGAGAACCGCTGCCACGCTGAAGACTGGCAGAAAATCACCGTGGGAGAGAACTTCTCTGCCGACAGGCTCTACGACGTGCAGTTCATAGGAGAATGCAGCATAGGGTCTAACAGCGACACCGTGACCACGGACATGGGATACGAACTGCCCACCGGAATTCGACACGCACGCATCATAAACTCCACCATCGGAGACAACACCCTCGTGGAGAACGTGAGCGCATTCATCTGCAACGCCGACATCGGCGACAACTGCATCGTCAACAACGTGAGCGTGATACAGACCACCGAAGGCACCACCTTCGGACAGGGAAACACCATCAGCGTGATGAACGAGGCGGGAGAGGGAAACGTGGTGCTCTATTCCGGACTCACAAGTCAGATAGCAGCCCTCACAGTGCTGCCGCCATGCTTGGGCGAACAGTATGACGACGCCGACGCCACCATAGAAGCCCGACGCCAGGCTAAAGACGCCGTGAGGAGAATGGTGATGGAGGAGGTGATGAGCCGGATGCCGAAGCGCACGCTGATAGAAGACAACGTGCGCATCACCGACACAATAGAAATCACCAACTCCTGGATAACCCAATGGACAGAGGTGAGAGGAGCGCAGCGCATCAGCGAGACCACGCTGTGGAGCCGACGGGACAACAGCGTGTTTGTGGGAGCCGGAGCGATAATCGACGGATGCATCGTCACCCTCGGCTCGTCGGTGAGCAACAATGCGATAGCCAAAAACTGCTTCATCGGCGAGAACTCCACGCTGACCGACGGATTCTCAGCCACCGACAGCCTCTTCTTCGCCAACTCATACATGGCCAACGGAGAGGCATGCGCCGCATTCTGCGGACCGTTCAGCGTGAGCCACCACAAGTCAACGCTGCTCATCGGAGGTATGTACTCCTTCTACAACGCCGGTTCGGGAACCAACTTCAGCAACCACGCCTACAAGATGGGCCCCATCCACTATGGCATCATGGAGCGCGGAGCCAAGACGGCGAGCGGCGCCCACATCCTATGGCCGGCACATATCGGAGCCTTCACAATGTGTATGGGCAAGATTGCCACACATCCCGACACCTCATCGCTGCCGTTCTCATACGTCATCGGCGACGGCACCGACACCTACATCGTGCCGGCACGCAACATCGCCACCGTGGGCACCTACCGCGACACCGCAAAATGGCCACGCCGCGACATGCGTCCGCAGGGCAGCCGCCGGAGCATGGTGGACACCGAGTGCCTCAACCCCTCAACGATGACCAAGGTGGTGGAGGCGAAGGTGACGCTCGAAGCCCTGCGCGACCAGAAGGGGGCCAGAGAAGTGTATCAGACCGCCGACGGGTCGCTGATAAAGCGGTCGGCGCTCGAAAAGGGAATATCGCTATACACGCTCGCCATAAAGCTATATCTCAACCGCCATCTGAAGTCGGCCGACGAGGAGGCGGACTACAACACCTCGTTTGACGACACAACGGCGAGCCAGACCTTCGGCAGACCGCTCAGCAGGGGAGCGTCGCTCTTTGCCGACCTCGGCGGAATGCAGATAAGCAACGCCAGCGTGATGCGCATCGTAGACGCCATCACCAGCGGAAACATAGACACCACAGAAGACCTCATGGCAGAGATATGCCGCTACTACGACGGCGGAAGTCTCGACACCGACATCGACAGGAAACTGGCACTGCGTATCGCTGATGCCATCTACGGATGGAACAGTATGGATGCCGACGACCGCCGCCGCCTGATAGACAGCTGTCATGAGGCGCGCCGCGAATGGTATGATATGGTACGCCGCGACGCCGAGCGCGAATACGAACTGGGCGACGTGGACGATGCCACTCTGAACGGATTCCTGGCGAAACTCGAAGAGGAGGAGCCGGCTTCGTGAATCAGAGAGGGACAGATTGGGTGGACTTGGTAAGTCTATCATGATATATGAAAAGACTAATTGCCACCAGCCCCCACCTAACCGCTAACCCATCCTAACCGTTTTTACTGAGAATCAGCGATATGGGAAACTTTTGCTCATATCGACCAAATTAATTCCACCAACGGGTTATCTAAAGATAATGCAAAATCCGGGTAAATGAGAGAAATGGGAATGCATTCACATTTCCGAACGGGAGGATTTTATCCAAACCGAAGACATAACAACAAGCTTGCTTGAAAATATACCCGACAACTTGTTTACCAAACAAAAAAATTGTTCTCGCACACAACCCTATTGACATACGTCAATAATGATGTAGGGAAATGCAAAAAATATCCGTTTAGTATTGCAACTTTACAAATAATCCATACCTTTGCATCGTGTTTTTCATAGTATTAGATTTAAGGTTAACAAGATTGGGACTCAGCGGAGCCCCTTTTTTTTTGCCCATAAGTCTGACACATAGAATACCCATGCTTTTTTCAGATGAAAATGCAGAATAAATATATCAGTGAGAATAATGCGTCCATCCACCTGCGGCGATGGACAAAAATTTAAACACATCAGCCCCCACCTAGCCTCCCCCGTAGGGGAGGGACAGATACCATTGGTTGCATGATTATCGTGTGTAGTTATCAGATTATCAAAGGGTTATCAATAGTAATAGTAACTGTCCCTCCCCTTCGGGGGAGGCTAGGTGGGGGCTGATGACAGTATTCTGAGTAACTTGTTCCTTCCCTTTGGGAAGGTTAGGATGGGTTGGATGGGTTGTCCAACGGGGGAGAACGAGAGGGGGCTAATGACAATAACCGAAGAAACACTGCCTATGACATCAGCAAGGTATAGACTGTCTACTTTGTCTATAACTTCAGCCCCCACCTAACCTCCCCCGTAGGGGAGGGACAATTACTCTTAGCTGTCTGATAATCGCCTGTATGTCAGTACAAAGCATCTTCAGCCTGTCATTTCACAAGCGAAGAGATGGGGTTTCTCACACCCTTCATGCTGGTGAGGAATGCTTTCGCACTGCCAAACTTGAGGAACATGTCGAGACGGATAGGCACGTGGTTCTGGTCGTCGGTGACGTAGAAGCGCACTATCTCCTTCCATTTCCTGTCCTCATACTCCAGATACGAGAGCTCCACGCAGCGGTATTTCTTGCCGTTGTCTGCCTTCACCTTTGTAGTGCCGTTGAAACGCAGACGAGCCGGTGTGGTGCCCTTGCCGTCGGCAATAGGGAAGTCTACGACATGACCCTTCTTCCAGTTTGCCGAACTGAAGGAGCGTGCCCTCATGAAGATGTTCATCATGTCGAACACACAATTGCCGGGAGTGAGGTTCTTCCATAAGTGAGAACCGTCGTTGCGCTGACGATGGCAGCGCAGATGCGGTTTGCCGCCGGGATAGGAGTAGAACACCTCGTCCACGGTATACCGCTTTCCTTCACGTGCTCCCTTTCTGAAATACAGCGGTTCGAGTTCCTTTGAAGAGTAGCAGAGCAGCGTGTCGCGAAGCACGAACATATTGTCTACCTTGTTGTTGCCCCTTGTGGTGAGGCTAGACCTATAGGCACTCTTTCCCTTGTATGTGCTCTCTACGGTATACATACTGGCGGTGCCGGCCTTTACCCATACGAACTTCCAGTTATAGTAGAGGTTGTATGACAGGAACTCGCCCGACTTGAATGCTGTGTTGCGAAACGAGCACTGCGCCGATGCCATTGTGCATGATGCCATGACCATTGCCACGACTATCATTATTCGACGAAATCTTTTCATGATGATAATGTTGTTAATAAGTTGTGTCTATCGAGATTCCACTCACTGTCTGCCGTCGTAGCTGATACCGAGTTTCTTTGCCCTTTCGGCGTTGCGGCGCTTGATGGTCTTGTCCTGCTCCGGCTTCTGCTTGGTGATGGCATACGGTTTCTGGTGGGCAGCATCACGGGAGTCGGGAGTCCACGAGAGGGTGATGTCCCATTTCGCCTTGCATTCTATACTCTCCGGATAATAGTATGTAGCCTCAGCCTGTCTGCCGTCGGCATAAGACCCCGTGTCCCATTCGCCGTTGCCGTTGGTGTCTGTGAACATCCTCAGATAATACGTGCCGGGGTTGACATAGAAGAATTCAGCCACTCCGCCACTCACAGCCACCGCCTTCACCGGTTTGTCGTTGGCGTCGAGCAGCTGTGCCACCATTGGCAGCGTGTCGTCAGGAGCGCTGATGTTGACGAGCAGCGTGCCGTATTCGTCTTCCGGCTTCACCTTGAATCCCTGTTTGTATTCCGGCGACGGCGCTCCGTAGATGTCAACGAATGCAGTGGAGTCGATTTCCAGACTGTATTCCACGCCTGGCCTCCACTCCCCTATCAGCTCATACGAGCGCGCCACGTTCTTCCGCTCTCTGAAAATGAACTTGGAGCGATACCACAGCGTGTCGTGACGGGCATAGAGATGAATCATCGAGGTGTCGATGCGTGCCAACGGCGTAGGCATCTCCACGGTGATGTTCCTGTCCGGGTCGAGATATGTGGCAACGTTGTATTTAGGTTCCAGCAGTTCGATAGGCATCTGCTCCTGGTATTCCTTGCCACGCTTCTTCGCCTTGTCCTGCCGCTTTTTCCATTCCTCATATTTCCGCTCACGGTCTTTCTGCCGCTTCTCATACGACACCTTGGAGAGCACATCCAACGTGTCGGTGGTGAGGGAGAGATTGCCGAGCGTATCGGTAGCCATATACGATAGTTGCAGAGTCAGCGTGTCCTGGTTTACGAGCGCCGTGTCGCGCAGCCAATAGCTCACGGTATCGTTCAGCAGCGAGTGTTCCACTATGAAAGCATCGTCGCTGTTGAAGTTCAGTCCCTTCACCACAGGCAGGTTTGCATCACCACCGCTGAAGAAAACGGTGAAGAGACGAGGGTCCTTGCGCTCCACCTTCAGGAAGAAGCGGTCGGTCTGTGTCTCTGTGAATGCCCTCAGCACGAGGTCGTCGGGGATGAACCGCGTATATCCCACGGAACGGATGGAGTCAATATGCAGAGAGTCGCGCCAGATGGTGTCCTGGCGTACCGCCCCAGTGAATTTCGGTTCTATCACATCATCCGAGAAGGCTATCATCTCGCTCTTCTGACTGAAGAAGTAGTTACCGTCGGCATCCTGCAGCGCCACCACCCGGTATCTGCCGGGAGCCACGCCACGCACCACGAAGCGTCCGCGACTGTCGGTGCGCGAAACGCGGAGCAGAGGCTGCGAGAGAAAGGGGTCGAGCGACTTTCCGTCGGCGGCGGCATTATAGCCCTTCAGCAAGTTGCCCTCGGTGAGAGCCTCATCGCCAACGGCATAGAGACCGACGAGGATACCCTTCACCGGTTCCAGATTCTGGGCGTCGACCACGTTTCCTGCCACCTCAAGCGTGTCGATGTGGTCGCTGGTTGAGAAACTGTAGGTGTAGTTGCCCAGAGGATTGCCCTCGTTCATGTCGGAGATGGCATCAGAGAAGTCGATGGTATAGGTGGTGTTGGGCTTCAGCGAGTCTTTCAGTTCCACCACAATCTTCTTTCCGGCACCCTTTATCTCCGGCGTTTCGAGCTGTGGCGGCGACACCACCACTTTCTCCGTGGGATTGTCCACCTGGATGAACTCATCGAAGAGGATGGATATTTTCTTCGCCTTCACCCCCACTCCCTTGTCGGCCGGAGTGCAGCCGATGATGCGTGGAGGCATCTCGTCGAACCATCCTCCGTCGGGCTGTCCCATCTTTGCACAAGACGAGAGCAGCGAAGTGATGGTCAGCAAGACCACGCATGCCGGCAGCCATCCCTGTTTCTCAAGAGAGAAGGAATGCAGAATGGTATTTCTCAAAAAGTCGTTTGCTCTTCTGTATATCATATATATAATATGTGTCATTGTTTGTGCTCATTGCGCCGCTGCCACATAGGTCTTGTCTTCATCCCGAAGATGCCATGCCTGTGGCAGACGGAGCATGCGTCAGCCGTTCATCTTCAGCAGTTCGTCGATGTGCTTGCGGCTGTTGCTCAGGCGCGGCACCTTATGCTGTCCGCCGAGCTTTCCCTTCGACTTGAGCCAGTCGTTGAAAAGGTCTTTGCGCGCCTTTACTATCTCCAGATGCTGCAGCGTGATGTTCTTGTAGCGTTTCGCCTCGTAGTCGCTGTTTATCTCCTGCAGCTTCTTGTCGAGCAGCTCCGTGAACTTGTCGAGGTCGGCAGGCTCCTTGGAGAATTCTATCAGCCACTGATGGCGGCATTTGGCATTGTCGTCCATGAATACCGGAGCGGCGGTATATTCCAGCACCTCGGCTCCTGTCTGCTCACAGGCGTATGCGAGCCCCTTCTCCGCATTGTCAACGATGAGCTCCTCACCGAAGGCATTGATGAAATGCTTGGTGCGGCCGGTGATGACAAACTTGTATGGATTTGTGGACGTGAAGCTCACGGTATCGCCGATGACATATCTCCACAATCCGCACGAGGTGGAGATGAGCATCGCATAGTTCTTGTTTGTCTCCACTCCCCAGAGCGGCACGACGGTAGGGTTCTCCTTGTCGAACTCGTCCATAGGGATGAATTCATAGAACACACCATAGTCTATCATCAGGAGCATCGACTTGTCGGCAGGGTCGTCTTGCAGTCCGAAGAATCCCTCACTGGCATTGTATGTCTCCATATAGTGCATGTTTGGCGAGGTGATGAGCTGTTCATACTGTTTGCGGTATGGAGTGAACGCCACACCGCCATGGAAGAACACCTCAAGATTCGGCCACACCTCCTCAAGATGCTTCTTGCCGGTGAGCTCCATCACTCTGGTGAGCACGGAGAGCATCCACGACGGCACACCGCTGATGTTCGTCACGTTCTTGTTTATCGTCTCCCTGGCTATGCGATCACGCTTTATCTCGAAGTCAGAAAGGAGAGCCGTGGCTTTCTTGGGCACACGTACGAGGTTGGCAAGAGGATTGATGTTCTCTATGAGGATAGCACTGAGGTCGCCCACAAGCGAGTCTGCCACGCCATAGTTGGGCGAGTGGCTTCCGCCAAGGATAAGGCTCTTGCCGTCGAAGAGGCGGCTGTCGGGATTGTTGCGCAGATACAGAGCCACGGCATCCTTGCCTCCGGCATAATGCACATGCTGCAGACCGTCGTGGCTAACGGGTATGAACTTGCTCTTGTCGTTAGTGGTGCCAGAGGATTTGGCATACCATTTCACGCTTCCTTTCCACAACAGGTCGCACTCGCCGTGGCGCATACGGTCGATGTAACCCTTGAGTTCCTCGTAGGTGTTCACCGGAACATGACTGGCGTAATCAGAGTATGAGCCTACGGCTCCGAAGGAATACTTGCGTCCATACTCGGTGTGCTTGGCATTGCTCATGAGATAGTGGAGCACTTCCATCTGCAGTGCCTCTGCCTCCTTGTCGTATCGCTCTATCTCCTTCTGACGGGAGACGAACGCTCCTCGTATTATCTTTGTTAAACTCATTATAATCTGTATATAGTTGTCGTTTGAGGCATGCGGGAAGAGTTGTCGCCCTCCCGCAAAAAGGAAAGCATCATCGCATTATTCCTTTATGTCGCTTCTGATAAGCTGCAGGAGCTTCTCCACTGCCTCTTCTTCGGGTATATTCTTCTCCACACACTCCTTGCGGCGATACAGGGAAATCTTGCCCCTGCCGGCTCCCACATAACCGTAGTCGGCATCTGCCATCTCGCCGGGACCGTTCACGATACATCCCATGATGCCGATCTTCAGTCCCTTCATGTCTTTTGTAGCCTCCTTGATGCGGGCGATGGTGGCACGAAGGTCGTAGAGAGTCCTTCCGCAACCGGGACAAGAGATATACTCCGTCTTGGTGGTGCGCAGGCGGGCTGCCTGGAGAATTCCGAATGCCGTGGCGTCGATGTCGGCATCAGAGAGAGTACCGTTGTTCATGAGCCATATGCCGTCGGTGAGTCCGTCGAACATCAGAGCGCCCATGTCGGCTGCAGCCTCAAGCTGGAAGTCGCCTTTCTCCTCCTGACTGTGGGAATACATCTGGCAGAACACCACTGGATTTGCCACGCCCTCAGTCATAAGTTCATGCACGAGAGCACGCTGCTCGCCAAGGCGGTTCACATTGTTGCTCACGCTGATGACGACAATCTCCGGATGCGCCTTCAGGCATGGGATATATTCGGCGCTCGGCGCTCCGTATGGCAACACAAGGAACTTGAGCGGCGCTTCCACTCCGCTCAGGAACGGGATGGCATTGTATGGGAATATCGGGAACACGTTGTGGCGCTGCTCCTCTGAAATCAGTGTGTAGACATTGAAGTCAACGATATACTTCTGACCTTCCACCTTGTTCTCCGGGAGTTTTGCTCCCATATATAGATAGTCGGGGGTGAGGTCGGGGTTGGCATTTGCAGCCGGAGCCTCATCGCCATGGATTCTGCTGCTTATCACCACAGGCAGGTTGTCGCCGCCGATATTCTCCACGGGAACCGTGGTGCGGCGCTCAGGAGATACCCAATTGAACTTGTCGTATACCCGGCCTGGGATAAGCGTATGCCCGGCACGCCTGGTGATATAGTCCACGAGATGACGAGCTACAGGAATCTCAGCCTCCGGCTCCTCGCTGAGCGATACACGTATGGTGTCGCCGATACCGTCGGCGAGCAGCGCTCCGATACCCACGGCACTCTTTATCCTTCCATCCTCGCCTTCGCCAGCCTCTGTCACTCCCAGATGCAGCGGATAGTCCATCTGCTCACGGCGCATGGTGTCAACCAACAAGCGTACAGACTCCACCATTACCACCGTGTTGCTCGCCTTGATGGAGATCACTACATCCTTGAAGTCTTCACGCTTGCAGATGCGCAGAAACTCCATGCAGCTCTCCACGATGCCTGCCGGCGTGTCGCCATAGCGAGACATGATGCGGTCGGAGAGCGAACCGTGGTTCACTCCGATGCGCACGGCAGTGTGGTGCTCACGGCAGATATTGAGAAACGGCACGAACTGCTTCTCTATCTTCTTCAGTTCCTCGGCATATTCCTCGTCGGTATATTCCAGTTTCTTGAATGTGCGCGCCGGGTCAACATAGTTTCCGGGATTTACACGCACCTTCTCTGCATACAGCGCCGCTACATCGGCTACATGAGGATTGAAATGCACGTCGGCAACGAGCGGCGTAGTGATGCCCTCCTCACGGAGACGGACGTTGATGTTCTTGAGATTCTCTGCCTCTCTCACTCCCTGAGTGGTGAGACGCACGTATTCTCCGCCAGCCTCAATGATACGTTTTGCCTGATCCACACATGCCTCGGTGTCGGCAGTGGGAGTGGTGGTCATAGACTGCACACGGATGGGATTGTCGCCACCAAGCGGTGTGTCGCCGACATTCACCTCATGGGCTTCACGGCGGGAGTAGTTGAAAAGACCGCTCCATCCGTCAGTGTCACATCCTACTCCTGCACATGCATGGGGATTCTGGCTATGATTATTCTTGATATCCATTGGGATTATGAATTTTAACGATTCGGGGTTAGACCCGAAACGGGAAAATCAATTAGTCTTGAAGTTATATTTCACCTCGGCAAGATCCTTGTTTGCCTTCTCTATCTTGGCACCCAGACCATCCTTGTAGTTCTTCATCTTCTCTGCAAGAGAAGCGTCGGCAAGAGCCATTATCTCTACGGCAAGGATGGCGGCATTCATCGCACCATTCACTCCCACCGTGGCAACAGGTATGCCAGGAGGCATCTGTATGATGCTGAGCATGGCGTCCATACCGTCGAAGGCACTACCCTTGATAGGCACTCCGATAACCGGAAGTGTGGTTGATGCTGCGATGACTCCCGGCAGGGCGGCAGCCATTCCGGCACCGGCGATGATAACCTTCAATCCGCGTTCTGCCGCTTCCTTGGCAAATTTCTCCACGGCATCCGGAGTGCGGTGTGCAGAGAGGGCATTGACCTCGAAAGGCACTTCCATATCATCCAGGAACTTCATCGCTTTTTCCATCACAGGCAGATCGCTGGTGCTGCCCATTATAATACTTACTAATGGTTTCATATCTTTATGTTTTTATCGTTGTCCTTATCAAATTTATTTTCCAGACATCCCCATGAGAACAGCGTCGGATTAGAAATGCTGCTGGTGCATCAAAGACCCTGCCTCAGAAAGAGACTGAGGCGTGTCATACGAATATCACCGTGAAGAATCCCACCAACACTCCCACTATGAAGCCGATGTAGAGCTGGCGGAGATTGTGCTGGCGGAGAATCATCCTCGCACTGCCCACCATGCCCGAGAGCAGGAACTGTCCGCAGAGCCACCACACGGGATTGAACATGAACTTGAATCCGAATGCCGCCAAGGCTCCTGCCATTGCCCCCATCGCCGCCATGTGTACGGAAATCTTCCACCACATATTCACTATGGCACATACTATCTGCACCACAAGCGCCGCCACCACAATGCTGCCCATCAGATGCGGCACATGATAGAAAATCATGACGTAATAGCACAAGAAATAGCAGAGTATCGACACGAGATAAGGTATCACACGCTGCTCCCTGGCACCAAGTTCGAAGAGTGTCCATCCGTGGTAGCGATGGTATAGCTTGATGAGCGATACCGGCAACAGTATCGTGAAGATGTAGGCTATGAAAAGCACGAAGAGCTTGTATCCCAAGGGCATGCGGTTGAGATAGCTGAACGTGAACAGAACAGCCAACCCTATGACGGGCAGATAGAACGGCGAGGAAAAGAGGTTCACCCCTTTTGCCAGCCTTATGATGTTTCTTACATTCATTTCTTTCTGAGTCTTGCTACCGGTATTCCCAATTGTTCCCTGTATTTCGCTATCGTTCGCCGTGCTACCGGACAGCCTTTTTGGGCGAGTACCTTCGTGAGGGCATCGTCTGAATAGGGTTTCGACTTGTCTTCCCCGTCGATTACCTCCCTCAATGCCAATTTTATCTTGCGTGTGGACAGCTCCTCGCCGTCCTCTGTCTTTATTCCGTCGCTGAAGAAATGGCGGAGCTTGAACGTACCCCAGCGTGTCTGAGCATACTTCATGTTGCTCACTCTCGATATCGTGGATATGTCGAGACCCGTGCGGTCTGCCACATCCTTGAGTATCATGGGTTTCATGTCGCTCTCATCGCCGTCCTGGAAGTATTTGCGCTGTATGTCGATTATCGCCTTCATGGTGACATACATGGTGTGCTGCCTCTGCTTCACGGCGTCGATGAATCCCTGTGCCCGTTCCACTTTCTCCTTGGCATAGAGCAGCGCCTCCTTGTCGCGTCGCGACATCGACGCCTTGTTTGCCTTGTAGCCCTTGAGCAGTTCGGTGAACGAGGGCGAGACATACAGGTTTGGCACATGGCCGCTGTTGATGGAGAATGTCACGGTGCCGTCGTCGGCGGTATCCACTATGAAGTCTGGCGTTATCTGCTGCATGTTTCTGCCTTCGGTCTCGCCGAGCGATGCACCCGGCTTGGGATTCAAGCGGAGGAGTTCTGAATACACCGTGTCGGCGGTAGTGGGGGGAATGTTCAGCTGCTTCACTATCTTGTCCCAATGCTTGTTCATGAACTCATCGAAATACCTGTCGATGACCTTTAGCATCAGTCGTGTGATTTCAGTGTCGGGCCGCCTTCTGATCTGCAGCAGCAGGCATTCGCGCAGGTCGGAAGCTCCTATGCCGGCAGGATCGAAAGTCTGCAGCAGGGTGATGACGTTCTTAACATCCTCCTCCGTGCAGTATATGTTATGATAGATGGCAAGCTCGTCTGAAATGCTGTCGGCAGACTTCCTCAGCAGTCCGTCGCCATCGAGCGACCCTATCACATATTCCATTATCTCCCTCTGACGGTCGTCGAGGTCTACGTCAACCATCTGCTCCTTCAGTTTGTCGTAGAAAGAAGCCTGCTCGCCATATACCATCTCCTCATAGTCGGCAGAGTCGGCATTGCCGTAGTATGACGGATAGTCGGCATCTGGCATACGGTCGTCCATACCGATGTTCGACAGTGCGTCGTCGAGTGCCGAAGCCCTCTCCTCCCTTTCTGTCGCCGCATCGAAAGCCGCGGATGCCTCGTCTACGGTGTCGTCGCTGTCGCCGGCGGATGCTGACGCTTCATTACCGGCAGACGGGGTTTCCTTGGTGGCAAACGCCGAAGTGTCGGCAGACTCCATTTCTGAATCTCCGGCAAATGCCGCATCATCCGGCGAAGAGCTTTCCATGGCGGGATTATCGTCAATCTCTGCCTGTATGCTCTGCTCCAGTTCGGTAAGCGGCATCTCCAGCATCTTCACCGCAAGCATCTGCTGCTGCGTGAGTCGCTGCACCTGAACAGTCTTCTGCTCCTGACTTTGAATTAGCTTCTGTGACATAACGGTGCAAAATTAAGTATTTTATTCGTTATTATCATCAGTCTATCTTTAAAATTGCATTATAGAGTGTTTTAATTATCCGAAATGGAATAACCCGGTTTACTTTTATGCACAAATAAGCGGCAAATGGTCATAATATCCAGACATTCTACCAGACATGTGAAAAAAGGCGAAGGGATGCGCCATTCACATGGAACATCCCCTCTTCGTTTTTAATCATCTATGAAAAATGTATTTATTATTGCAGTGTGTATGTGTTATTCATGCACATAAAGGTCCCAGCCGAGATAGCTGTCGAGAGCCTCCTCGATGACACCTGCCACATCAGCACGCACGAGTGCCACATGGTGTTCGAAACCGTTCTTGCAGATATACTTCATCAGCTTCTGCAGTTCAGGCACCTCGGTGACAACGATGCAGCCATCCATGCCGTATGGATCGTCGGTCATCTTTCCCTCTCCCACGTATGCCTTTATCATTCCCTTTGTATCGTCGGTAGAGATACGGAAGAAGGTGAAGTCGCCGGCGCTCACCTTGGCATACACGGCACCGAAGGTGTTTATCTTGCCGAGCGTGCGGCCGAGCACGCCAAGCGGGCCAAGGCGCAGGTTGTCGTTGCCGATGAACGATTTAGGGAAGTTTCCGCAGTGGGTGCATACACACTTGTTGCGGTTTTCTGCAAAGTTGTTGTTCCAGTCGGCGATTGCCGACGGTTCTTTGGATGCCAGCGTCAATGCGAGCATAGACACGGCACCGGCAATGTCGGTCTCACAGGCTGCCGGTATGCCAGCCTCGCTGAGCATACTCATGGTGACGCAGGCAGCACAACCGAAGTTCTGCTCCAGCGAGTCCCAACACTGTATCGCCACGGCATCCACCTGGTTTGCCTCAACCCAACGGTTTACGGCAACGCCGAACTTGCACTGCAGACGCAGCTTCTCCCTGTATGATTCAGGCACCTCAGCATATCCTGCCACCTTCTCCATCTGGCGGAGCAGGTCGGTGTCGCTGTCTTCTATCGCCTCTGCGGCATATAGAATCTCGCTCAAGTCTGCCGGCACCACAGTGATGCCCGATGCCTGCAGCAGTTTCTCACTCGCACGACAGGTGTTGAAGCCCAGCGGACGAGTTCCTATCTGACCGATGCGGGCATGTTTCAGTCCGTTCACCACGCGGCATACGGCAGCGAAGCGGTTGATGTCTTTTGCCAACAGGTCGGAATATATTGAGTATGTATGCAGAGTGGTGTCTGTGAATGGGATGCCATACTGGTAGAGGTTGTTGCATACTGAGATTTTTCCGCAGAATGCGTCTCTACGGCTGTCGAGGTCCACCTTGTCGTTCTCGTCGTCGCAAGCCTGCACGAGAACCGGCACATGCAGGTCGGCAACACTGATTGCGTTTATGATGCCGATCTCGAAACCGAAGTTAGGCAACGACACGATGATGCCGTCGATGCGGTCACGGTTCTGGCGGAACAGCTCCGCACATTTCAGTCCGTCCTCTCTTGTCTCTATGCTGCTGCTTCCCGTAGGAGTAGCATCTTCTGGGAGTATCACATAGTCGTAGCCCTCGGCGTCCAAAGTCTTCAGCAACTGCTTGCGCACGTCTCTGGCAAGCTCAGAGTTGAAATATGCACGTGTGCCGATGATGACACCGAAACACTGTTTTTTGTTCTTCTTCATAATGTTCTTGTCTTTTGTTTCTTAGTTTTTACATGTAGAAGGTTTATTTCATTCGGGAGAATTGATGATCTGTCTCACAGCCTTGTGCCATCCCTCTATGTTCTTCTCCATCCAAGCTTCGTTGTCCTGCGAACATACGGTCCATCGGCTGCGGCGCAACCGTGCCACCTCATCGAAACTCTTCCATACACCGCGAGAGAGTCCGTTCATGACAACGGCTCCCAATGCCGATGCCTCTTCAACGTCGGAACAGTTTACCGGCACTCTCAGACAGTCTGCCTGAAACTGCATCAGGAACCTGTTCTTGGTCGGTCCTCCGTCCACACGAATCTCCTTCAGGTCTATGCCAGCCTTCACCGTCATCGCCTTCACGAGGTCGTTCACCTGATATGCTATCGACTCCAGGGCGGCACGCAGGAAATGCGCTCTCGTAGTGGCGAGCGTCATACCCATCACGGCAGCCCTCACCTTGTCGTTCCACCATGGTGCGCCGAGTCCGGCAAACGCCGGCACGAAATACACGCCGCCATTGTCTGCCACCGACAGCGCCTCAGGCTCCACGTCGGCTGGCGAGTCAATCATCTTGAGCTGTTCCTGCAGCCATTTCAGTGTGGCTCCCGTACTGTGTATGTTTCCCTCAAAGGCATAGAACACCTTTCCGAGGGCGGCAAATCCGATAGAGGTGACGAGTCCGTCGGGGGCTGGCGCCGCCTTCTCGCCGATGTTCACCATCACCGACGACCCAGTGCCGTAGGTTGCCTTTCCGAGTCCTGCCTCGAAACACATCTGTCCTGCCAGCGCTCCATGGGAGTCGCCGAGCACTCCGGCAATGGCAACAGGCTGCAGGAAGAGTCCTTCCACCACAGTATCGCCGAACACGCCGTCGCATGGCAACAGTTCCGGCATCATGCTGCGAGGGATACCGAAGAGTCTTAGCAGGTCGTCGTCCCACTGCAGCGTATGTATATTCATCAGCATCGTGCGTGATGCGTTGGTATAGTCGGTGACATGGCGTTTCCCGCCGGTGAGTTTCCATATCAGCCAGGAGTCCATCGTTCCCATGAGCAGTTCGCCACGGTCTGCCTTTTCTCTCGCACCTTCCACATTGTCGAGAATCCATTTCACTCCGCTCGCCGAGAAATAGGGGTCGATGAGCAGTCCGCTCTTCTCCATCACCATCGGTCCGTAGCCCTGCGCCTTCAGTTCGTTGCAGATGTCCACGCCACGCATGCACTGCCAGACCACGGCATTGCATACTGGATGTCCGGTGGTCTTGTCCCACACCACCACGGTCTCCCTCTGGTTGGTGATTGCCATGGAGTAGCTTGCCTCCATGTCGGCATCCTTCATCAGCTGCTTCACGGCAGCTATCACATTGGCGTAGATCTCTTCGGCGTCGTGTTCCACCCATCCAGCCTTGGGATAATACTGGTGGTGCTCCACGTTGACACGCTGAAGCATCTCGCATCTGTCATTGAAGAGCATCGCCTTTGTTGCCGATGTGCTCTGGTCTATGGCTATGATATAATCACCCATTTGTCTTGTCATTTCTTGAGAAAGTCGTTGGCTGCCTTCACTATGCCGTCGGCATCGAGTCCGTAGTGGGCGAAAATCTCCTTGTTGGTACCGTGAACCACATTCTCGTCTGGTATGCCGAGGATGCGCACGGGCACCGGATTCTCCGAAAGTGTCTCTGTGACGATGGCTCCGAGGCCGCCGAACTGGCTGTGCTCCTCCACTGTTATGATGCGTCCTGTCTCCTCTGCCGCCTTGCGGATGGCTTCGGCATCAAAAGGTTTCAGCGACGACATGTCGAGCACACGGGCACTGATGCCCTGCTCCTTCAGCATCTTTCCTGCCTGAAGGGCGTGGTATACGGTCTCGCCGCATCCTATGATGGTGATGTCTTTACCGTCGAGCAGCATGTTTGCCTTGCCGAGCTGGAAGTCGAAGTCGTCGTTCTCATATACGTCGGGCACTGCCGCACGTCCCACTCTCACGTATACAGGATGTGGGAAATCCACGAGCAGCTTCACCAGCTTGCGTGTCTGGCGCGCGTCGCATGGCAACACGATGTTCATTCCCGGGAATGTGCGCAATGCCGCGATGTCGTGCAGACTGTGGTGTGTGGCTCCGAGTGCTCCGTATGCCACTCCTCCGCTCACACCGAGTATCTTCACCGGATTCTCACTGTATGCAAGGTCTACTTTCACCTGTTCCAGACTGCGTGCCACATAGAAGCATGCCGGACCGCAGGCAAATACCTTCTTTCCGCTGTGTGCCAGACCGGCTGCTATTCCCACGGCGTCTTGCTCAGCGATACCACATTCAACGAACTGCTCCGGCAGCTGGTCGGCGAAGTCGTTGAGCGTCACCGAACCGCGTGCGTCTGTCGTTACAGCAATAATATCCTTGTCCTGCTTTGCCAATTCAAGCAAAGTGTCAGTAAAACTCTTTCTACAAGCTATCATAGTTCTATATCAATGTGTGTATTAAAGGTTCTTTATTCTTTCGTCTATCTCGCTGAGTGCCTGGCGATACTGTTCCTCGCTCGGCATGCCGTGATGCCATTTTGCCACATTCTCCATATACGACACTCCCTTTCCCTTAGTGGTGTTTGATATCAGGAGGTGTGGCTTGTGGTTGGTATAGTCGATGGCGGCAAAAGTCTTCATGATGTCTTCCATGTCGTCACCGTCCATGCGTTTCACGTCCCATCCGAAGGCTGTCCAGCGTGCCGCGATGTCTTCTATAGCCATCACGTCTTCGGTGTTGCCGCTTATCTGCAGATGGTTGCGGTCGATGATAGCCACCAGGTTGTCGAGCTTATACTGATGTCCTGCCATGGCAGCCTCATAGATAGAGCCTTCGCCCTGCTCGCCGTCGCCCATCATCACAAAGGTCTTGTAGTCTCTCTTGTCCATCTTGGCAGCCAGTGCCATACCCACTCCGATAGAGAGTCCGTGACCCAGCGCTCCTGTGTTCACTTCGATGCCCGGCACTTCAATGGTGGGGTGTCCGCTGAGTATGGAACCGAACTTTCCGAGCGTGTCGGTGATTTCCTTCTTCAGGAATCCCTTTGCCTCAAGGGTGACATAGAGTGCTTCCACGCAATGTCCTTTACTGAGAACGAAACGGTCGCGGTCGGGATTCTTCACGTCGGCTGGACTGACGTTCATGATATCGAAATAGAGTGCTGTCATCACATTGAGACATGACAGGTCGCCGCCGATGTGTCCGGCTTTGGCATTGTAGACCACTTCGATAAGCCTTCTGCGGTTTATCTCGGCTTGTTTTATGAGTTCTTTTGTTTCCATCTTCTTCTTTTTGTTCTTTTTATATACAAGACGCGGATGGGACTCTTTTGTAATGCCTTAGTGACGGTGAAAAAATAACTTGGTATGATTTGAGCCTCATATTTTTTGAGATATTTTGTTTGATACTGCCGGCTGATATCGGTTGGGAATGATGCGGGGGCAACGGTATCTGCCTCATTATGATACAGTAATTGGCAACCTGTACTCTCTCATGACGGAAGAGTACCGGTTGCCAATGACGATATGATTATCAATAGTTTATCCTGAGCGTAGCAGCTGTCTACTCGTCAGCGATTCCGAAGTCGAGCTGTTTCTTCTCCAGGTTTGCCTTTGCCACCTGCACACGTATCGGGTCGCCAAGCTGATACCTGTTGTGGTGGCGACGGCCTACAAGACAGTAGTTGCGCTCGTCGAAATCGTAGTAGTCGTCCTTCAGGTCTCTCAGCGACACCATACCCTCGCAGTGGTTCTCGTCGATTTCGCAATAGATGCCATAGGAGGTGAGTCCGCTGATGTGGGCATCGTAGGTGTTGCCTATCTTGTCTGACATAAACTCCACCATCTTGTATTTTATACTGTCGCGCTCGGCGTTCTGTGCTATCTGCTCCATGTCGCTGGAGTGTTCACACAGTTCCTCGTAGTGCTCCTTGTTGGCACTGCGTCCTCCTGCCTGATAGCGTGTGAGCAGGCGATGCACCATAGTGTCGGGATAGCGGCGGATAGGACTGGTGAAGTGGGTGTAATACTCGAAGGCGAGTCCGTAGTGGCCGATGTTGTGGATGCTGTATTTTGCCTTCATCATGGCTCTCAGTGCCACGGTCTCTATCACCTTCTGCTCCTTCTTGCCGGCGCATTCATCGAGCAGAGTGTTGAGACTCTTTGTGATGGCACCCTTCGTGCCGTCGGTCTTCACCTTATAGCCGAACTTTACCACAAACTGTCTCAATGTCTCCAGCTTCGTTGGGTCGGGCTGGTCGTGGATACGGTATGGCAATGTCTTCGGCTTCTTTCCCTTCGCCACCTTTCCTACGCTCTCTGCCACGGTGCGGTTGGCGAGGAGCATGAACTCCTCCACGAGTTTGTTGGCGTCTTTGGCTATCTTGAAGTAGCAGCGTGTCGGCTTGCCCTTTTCGTCGATGTCGAAGCGCAGCTCCTCACGGTCGAACTTCACCGAACCGTGTTTGAACCTTGCGGCGCGCAGCTTCTTGGCTATGCGGTCGAGCATTATGAGCTCCGTGGCATACTCTCCCTGATATGTCTTTCCCTTGGCTGGTGGCGGTGCTGGCTGTCCTGTTCCGTCCACCACTCCATTGTCTTCAAGGATTTTCTGCACTTCCTCGTAGCAGAAACGGCGGTTGCTCTTTATCACGCAGTGATGGAGCCGCCAGCGCAACACCTCTCCCTCTTCGTTCATGTCGAATATCACGCTGTATGTGAGCTTCTCCTCGTCGGGGCGCAGCGAACAGATGAAGTTGCAGAGTCGCTCCGGCAGCATAGGTATGGTGCGGTCTACGAGGTATATACTTGTGGCTCGCTTCACTGCCTCCTTGTCGATTATAGACCCCTCGGTGACGTAATGCGACACGTCAGCGATATGTACTCCTACTTCCCATAAGCCTTTCGACAGTTCGCGGATAGAGAGGGCGTCGTCGAAGTCCTTGGCGTCGTGTGGGTCGATGGTGAAGGTGGTGACGTCGCGGAAGTCTTCTCTCTCCTTGTAGTCCTGCTCGGTTATCGTAGGGTCTATCTTGTTGGCAGCGTCTTCCACTGCCTTCGGATATTTGTATGGCAGACCGTATTGAGCGAGTATGGAGTTCATCTCCACATCGTTGTCGCCGGTCTCGCCGAGCACGTCAACCACTTCGCCTATCATGCTCTTGTTCTCCTTGGATGGCCACTGGGTGATCTTCACCACTGCCTTGTCGTTGGTCTTTCCGCCCTTCAGCTTGCGCTTGGGGATTATGACGTCGTTTACGAAGATATTGCCGTCTGACACGAGGAAGGCGAAGTCTCTCTCCACTCTGAGCTTGCCCACGAAGGTGTCTTTGGCTCTCTGCAGTATCTTTGTCACCATTGCTTCGCGGATGTGGTTCTTGCGGCGCGCCATGATGGTGAACTGCACCTTGTCGCCGGTGAGGGCGAACATGGAGTTGCGCTCTGCCACGAATATCGGGGCTGCACCGTCGTCGGGAACGATGGTGTTCTTGCCGTTCGCCTTGCGCTGGAAGGTGCCTTCCTGCACCTGTCCGTTCTGGTTGAGCTGATAGGCGCTTTCGCCTTTCCTGACGAGGAAGTCGTCCCATGCCATTTCCTCCATCACGTCAACGGCGAGCATCTTTGCGGGATGCGTGTCGAGACGGAGCGCACGGAATATTTCCTTGAAACTATGTTGCTTTTCGGGATTCTCCAAGAAGAAGTTCTGGAGCTTATCTATAATCTGCTTCTTGTTAAGTCGTTTTCTTCCTTTTCCACCTTTTGCCATAATAGTAAAGTTTTATATTAGAAATATCATCAAAAAAAACAATCCTACACGCTTTCATCCATCCTCCCTGACAATCATCAAGCGGCAAATATTGTTTTCATCACTGCTTCCTGCATTTCGGGGAGTGACGCGTATCATTGGGGTATGCATTGTTCTTTTTGCGAAGTTACAAAAAATATTCTTTCGATGTCTATAAAACCGGATAATTGTAAAGCCTTTGTTACGTTTTTTTAGTAATCGGTAACGGGGAGGGGAAACTTTTCTGGTATAGATTCTTGATATAGATACAACTTGTCGTGTAACCCGAACAAACAATAAAAATACGAATACAGTCTGACAGGAAACAAGCTACAACGACCTCATCAGCTCAGCCCATTTGCTGGCTGTTCCCTTGGTCTTGAAATTCTTGAAATATAATCTGGTACAAATTGAATAAACGGTATCTTTCGACCTGATTACGAGGACGGAAATGTCAGAAAAGCTCATACCAATTTTCAGCAACACACACACCTTCATCTGTATCTCGCTCATACGGCAGAATTTCGCTATATTATCCTTGTAACTTGGATAAATCCGATTCACCGTAGCGAACAACTCATCCCAGTCTTCAAACTTCACATTCTCTCCTCCCGAAATTGCCAGCATCAGTTTTTTGAACACCTCTGATTCAAGAAATTTTTTGTCGCGCAGATTACGGGAACGAACAATAAGTTTCTTCTTCTGAATGTCATCATTTATGTCAGCAACGGCAAATACCTGTTCTTCATTGCCGATTTTTCCACTTTTCGACTCAGCAAGTTGCCTACGCATCTGCTCCATTTCCATCTCCTTTTCTGCAATAGCCTCTTCCTTCAGCTCATGTTCCCTTTCCAATGCCTTGTTCAATATCTCCATACGGGTTTCAAGAAGGCGTTTTCTCCGCCATAAAATGAAATATGTCAACATTGACAAAAGGGCTATGATTATCGCAATGGTCACGGAAACTATAATATAGACCGTCTGACGCATCTGATGCATCTCTAGCTTCAGATTCTCCTTCTCTTTCAATTCGTAGTCATACATGGCATTGGCACTTGCCAAAGCATCACGTGGCGAAACGATATCCACAGAGTCAACATATTTTTTGTAACTCTCGAAGTTACCTAAAGCGCCTTCTGCATCACCATTCTTCAGGCTTTGCACCGTTAGCCACCAATAAGCATGACGCTTGGCATATACAGACCCATGTTGTAGCACCTTGTTGCAAAACACAGCGGCAGAATCCCGCAGACCGAGCTTGTCATAGATTTCAAAAGACAAGGAGTATGTGGAACTGAGTGTGGCATTGCCAACATTACGACGCGCAGAATCAATAAATTTCTTCGCTTCTGTAAGAGGACCATTCTCGTTATAGTAATTTGCGAGGAAACCATCCACCTCCGACAATAGGGCTGCATCATCTATCTTCAGGGCCATGCTCCTGGCCTTGAGGAGCATCTTCAGAGCTTTGTTCTTATAGCCTAATGCCATATAGCTCCATGCCATATTGTTATAGTCATACACACAATGTGTGAGATCGCCTTGACTCTCATGTATCTGCAAGGCTTTCTTCTGCCATTTCAGAGCTTCACTGTCGAGCCCCTGTACAGAATAGATATAGGCCAATTGATAATAGCAAAGGGCTTCTATATCTGTAGGAGCCTTTATGGTATGGTTCACTCCTACTATCTTCATGAAATACTCTACGGCTTTAGGGTAGTCATTCAATGTGCGATACACGCAACCCGCACAATAATATACATCCGACAGCATAGCATCATCACCATATCCTTCATAATGGTCAACGAGTGCCAAGACTTCTTCATCATCTTTAAAATCAGAGTTTTCTTTCACCTTAAGTTTGAGAGAAAGAAACTTCAGGAACCATCTGCCATCCTCATCATAGGTTTTCTCACGCTTCTTGGCTGCAATAAACAGTGTTTTTGCCCTTTGTATATCCTTACTACACAAAGCGTTTATATGGGCAAGCTCACGAGGTGTAGCGTTTCTCTTGTGAACAAGAAACAAAGACATAGCTACGACCATCAAAGCTACAATCAAGAGGGCGACTAAAAGAAAGCGTCTCCTAACCGACAGATTCTCTCTAAATTTCATAGGATTTTATATTGTTATTTACTGCTATTCTCTTCATCCCCAGACACTGCAATGAAGTTACCTATAAGCCGTCTGCAAAGATAATAATAACAATCTGTTCACTAAAAAGACTTTCAACATTATTATTACACCCGGCTCTAAATTCATCACAATTAATGACGAGGGAAATGCACAAAGGGGAAGGGCCCTTGACTTTTAAGACAAGTTCCCTCTCCCCTATCTAACTTAATTTACGTGATTCAAAATTAAACAAGCTCTGACTGCATCATTGCAGCTTGTATGTCTCTGTCTTCACTCCATTGACGACGAACG
>NZ_FR892547.1:24274-25390 GCF_000436015.1 Prevotella sp. CAG:592
CCTTTTCAAGATGGGTTGTTTGCCCCTTTACCATTGGGGTTGAAACTATAACGTCTACGTCTTCCTGCAACGGTGTCCTGAAACTGATGAAGATTCGAGAAGCTGTTCTGTCGAGTTTTATGGACTTGTCCATATAATTACCATACAAACCTATACGCTTATACACAACGGCTCCGTCTTTGAGTGACTGTGCCCTGACTGTATACTCGCCTCGGACTGGTTCTTTGCCGACGCCCAATGTGGATCCTTCTCCAACATAGCGCCCATCCGGATCGAACCACCGGCATGAAACCCGCTCTGACCTCTCACTCAGCGAGAGATAGAAACTGCCGTTGTATATATAACTTTCCGGAACGATATCCAAAGCTTTACGCGGAAGGCTTCTCACTATGAAATTCTCTCCCCCCACGCATTTTCCCGTTGCATCATCTGTCACTGACACTGCAACATTATAGAAGCTCGTGTCCGGGATGGCTTCATCGGCAAAGAACGAACAGCCCAGACTTGTGGCGAGACATTCGCCTGCTTCCATGTTGATGCCGGAGATTTCCGCTCCGTTGCCCTCGACAATGAAGGTTCCAGAATTGGCTGCATCCTCTTTCACGCCATCAAGGGTATAGCGGTGGGAGGTGATGCCGGAAGAACGGAATTCTAGTTCTGCCTTCCTGAACAGGTCGTCACCGTCCTTGCCTATGACATTGAAGCGGAGGCTGTAGGACACAGGGGCGCCGTCGTGGTTTGCAAGGAATACGTTCCTCTCGTTTCCATAGGTGGCAGCCTGCACGCTCTTCAGAACGCTTGTGGCTTTATGGTCTGCCACGCCTTTGTCCGTGTCGTATATCACGGCGCGGTAGTTCAGTCCTACATTGTCGGATGAGATCTGCCCGGCAGTCTTCTTGTCGAATTTCTTCTCAAGCGTCACACTGGTTTCCCTGCCCGGGAGTATCGTGCCGTCAAGGGATGCCGTGGCGAACATGCCGCATGAATGGTCGCCGCTCGAAGGAGTGTCCCATCGCCAGCTGTCTGAAGCGGTGTCGTAGAAGGCTTCCGACCAATACAGGCTGACGGATTTGTCTGCCTGGCTGTATGGCTTCACACCGCGGTTCTTCACCTTCT
>NZ_FR892547.1:25413-27067 GCF_000436015.1 Prevotella sp. CAG:592
CCACGACGCTCTTGTCTGTGCTCTGCGAGAAGTCGGAGTTGCTGTTGGTCCAGTCCATGCCGTCACTTTCAGGGCTGAGCGCTATGGCATCTGTAGCCCATGGTGCTTTGCCCTGTCCCGAACCGTCGGAGAAGATGAGTTCCACGGGATTAGGGATGTACGACAATGACAGGTCCTCTATGTTGGTGCCTGCAAGATAGCTCACCATGGGATGCTCCCTGATGCCGCCAAATGATAAATCACCGTCTTTGTAGCCGTCGTTCTCTTCTGCATACCGGTATGCCTCCAGAAGGGTGACGACACCGTTCTTGTCGTAGTCGGCGTCGACGGAGTCTCCGTATGGAGTGCAGCCTGCAAGGGCGGATGTCCATTGATACACGAATTCGTCATACGGCTCTTCCATACGACAAAAAGAGGATTCGTCGGCTTGGCATGCTGCCATGACAAGCCTGTTGTCGGCTTGAAGATATGGGATAAACCCACCGCTGTTACATTGGCCGAAAACAAGTGTCATGTATCCTGCATTGATGCTTTTCAGCATTTCTGACAATTCTTCCGGATACAACCTGACGTCTTTCCCCCAAAGGCAGATGTAGGATGATTGCAGGTTATCTCTATCATAGCCACCATGATCAACTACAAACAATACAAGTTGGTCCTTAGGGGTTATCATGGTTGCCAACTCTGAGAATACTTTGCTCAAATTCTCTTTCGTTGCGGCATATTCTATGTCTGGCTCGCCATCATTGTCCAAATCCAAATTTGAAGAAATTTTCAAGTCTTCAGAACAGAATACCTTCAAATCCAGTGAAGGATCGGTTCCATCTGACATCAGTACCTTAATATTCTCTTTAGGCAAATCATAGACGTTCCTCAATGTCGTATAGAAGAACGAACAGTCGTACCAGTAATTCTCGTGATTGTCATCACTGTTCTTACCTCCATTAAGGATAACGGCAAAGGTCTGTCCTTTGCCATTAGCTGGTAGCTTAGATACGGACTGGCCTTTTAAAGGATAATCAACTTTGAGCAGACCGTTTCCTGATGGATGGTTATGTTCCCCCACGATTTTACGGGGATTATCCACAGGTGGTTCACATGCTTCATCCACATATATCTGATTACCTTCAGAATGTCTTGCGTTTTCTATATAAACATAATTGCAGGGGTGATTCCATGCGGCAAGGGGCATCTTGTCCACAAAAACCATAAGGTATTCCCCCTTCCTTTCTATCCCGTTGACATAGGGATTCACATAAAGGTTTTCACAGACATAATAATCGTATTTATCTCCAAAACAGACTTTCTTCGCCAACGATACCGCTTCGGGATTTGTAAGTTTGTGCCCATTGCTTTGAGCATATGAACACAAGCTCACAAAAAGTAGGAAGAACAATATGCTTGCCTTTCTTATCTTGTCATTCATCGCAACTATAAGTTTCAAGGTGTTCATCGCAATAATTTCTTTCCATTTACAACATAAATGCCTTTAGGCAGACGCTTTATATCATTCCCTACATACCTGCCGTCAAGGGTATAGACTCTGTCTGACTCAACGTCTGAGGCTGTTACAGCATTGCTTATTCCTGCAACGTCATATTCCTTTATCGTCTTGAAAACAGTGCCCCAGGTCTCGTCTGCCTCAAAAGCGGAC
>NZ_FR892548.1:0-2905 GCF_000436015.1 Prevotella sp. CAG:592
ACTTGGGCAAGCATCGTGCCCATTTTAATACAAACTGACATTAGGATTAAGTGTGCGCTAATCTAATTCCGCCAACGTGTTTAGATAAGATAAGCTGCGGCTCGGCATAAGAAATAAATACATTTATTTCATTCTGCTCTCGCCTTGCATTATCTTTGCACCTGATTATTAACCGTTGCTGAGCGGTGACGCTGGCGACACATTATTATAAATGATATTATGTTTGGAGAAGAAAGAAAGAACCCGCTGAAGAAATATCTTCTGTTTGTATGTCTTGGCAATATCTGCCGGTCGCCGGCTGCCGAGGGAGTGATGAAGAGTATTGTGGCTGACGACCTCAGACTCGACGGTTTTGTTGAAATAGACTCCGCCGGCATAGGAGCCTGGCATACGGGGCAGCTGCCCGATAGCAGGATGAGGAAATGTGGCGCCAGCCGGGGATATGACTTCAGCAGCAGGGCACGACAGGTGAAGCCACAGGATTTCGACCGCTTCGATTATGTCTTCGCTATGGATCATGAAAATGTTGCCGACCTCAATGGTGTGGCGCGCAATGCTACCGACAGGAAGAAAATCCTTTGTCTTGCAGATTATCTCACCGACCACAGGGATTACCACACCGTGCCAGACCCATATTATGGGACGCAAAAGGATTTTGAAATTGCTCTCGACCTTATAGAGGATGCTTGCAAGGAGGTGGCGCGCCTTTTGGCAGAGGAGAAACTTTAGCAAAAAACGGTCATCAGGCTGTTTTTATGTAATACCGAGTATTCAATGCTTCACTCTTTTCTTTATCTTTGTCGTTTTGTCTCGCATATCGAAACAAATGTTACAAAATGTAAGGATAAAGTAAAAAGTGAAGCTTTTTATGTTATATTCCTTGATGTATGTCAAAGAAATTAATAAGTACATTAAAAAACTTGCCCAAACTATTGTGTGCGGACACAAAAGGTTGTATCTTTGCAACGTGTTCGGGAGAATACATTTTTTCATAGGTTAGTAGTTTGATAGATTTAAGGTAAAGATTATGTTATTAGATTTTAAGACGACTATGATGTTGATGGCAGTAGTCTTAGTAACACTGATTAGTTTTACTGGTTACAACCACAACTGATATCGTTAAAAAGATTTGTTTTCAGGAGGCCGGTTTGAGTGATCAAGTCGTCCTCTATTTTTTTTATATATACCCCTCAACCAGAGTTCGGGAATTCCATACGACCGGTTTGGGATTACCTCCCCAAATCTTATCCACACAAATTTATTTCTGTGTATCTGAATTAATTCCGTGTAGCCGCATCATCCGTGTGTACCTGCATTCATTTGGGTGCCCACATTATCTGTGTACCCGCATCATTTGTCATCCGCAATGCGAGCCTTTCCCTCGTAAGTGGTGAGGTCGTCGCGGGTGTATCTGTATGTTTTGCTTGCCAATGACGAGGACTCGTCGAAATGGTTGGATTCCACATCGAAGATGCCGCACATCAGTTCGTATGCAAGGTCGTTGGTGAAGAATGCGTCCTTGTTAGCCTTCAGAGCCTCTATGCGGTCGGGATGACACGCCATATATTCATCGGTGAAGCATACGAAAAGCGGTATGCGCACATCGCCGAAGCCGGCGAAGTTTGGCGAACGGTGTCTGTCGGGAATCGTGGCGTGGTCGCTGAAATATACCATCGCCTGCAGGTTCAGGCGCTTGCTGGCATATTCATAAAACTGCCGGAGCACGTCGTCGGTATATCTCAGAGAATTCTCGAAGTTCAAGACATTGTCCTGCACCCCCTGTTTTCCCCATATCGTGCGGTCGGCAGGGTAGCGGTTGAGGAAGTTGAAGTGGCTTCCCTTGAGATGCAGCACGAGGAAGTTGTTCTCCGCCGGGTCCAGCTCGTCGAGGAAATCCACCAGCGACTCATCGTATTGCACCTTTCCCAAGTCCTGCTTCGTCCATTTCGCCACCTCCGCCGTGTTTGCCACCAGCGTTATCGGTGTGTCGTTGGCTCCGAGATGTCCCTGATTGCTATACCAGTGAACGCGGTATCCCAGTTTGTGTGCGATGTCGATAACGGAGCAGGAGTCATAAAACTGTCTGCCGTTGTATTGGTTGTATTCCGTCAGTGCCTTTTCGAGCGACTGCACGGTGTGCATGGCACAGCTGTAAGAGTTGGGAAACAGCACACAATGCTCCTTGTCTTCCGCCATGCCGCGCATCCAAGGCGTGGTGTCGTGGTCCATCTTCGTGAACGCACTCATATAGTCGCGCGATGCCGACTCTCCAATCACCATCATTATAGTGGAAGGCTTGCCGAAGGGCTTTCCCAAGGGTCTCACGTTGAGGTCTTTCAATCGGCGTTCCATCTCGGTGACGTAGCGCTTGTCGTTGGCGGAATACTCCTTTATGTCCAGCCATAGCCTTACAATCCCCGACCTCTGGAACATTCCGCGCCGCGGTTTGAACATATACCATGCGAACACCAGAGCCGCCAGGGCAGCCACAGCGATGCGCCATGGTTCCAGAGCCACGCCAGACCGAATGTTTATCATCACCACACCAGCCAGCAGCGCCACTATAGCCACCAGCAGCAGCGCCACTTTCCACCAGGAGTACGACCGTGCGAATTCTATTATCTCGTTGGGGTGGGAGTCTTGCAGTATTTTCATGCCGTTGGCGTCGATACAGGTGCCATAGAGCCTGTAGTATACTGCCAGCGACAGACTCACCATCAGCAGTGCCCATTCAGCTACAGCCACAATCATTCCTCCGCCAATCATGCCCACTGCGGCAGCCAGTCCGAAGATATAAATACCGCAAGCTATCTCACCGTAGTTCTCATAGTCAGGCGATTTCCTGCGGTTTGTCAGATGATAGAGCAGAGGGTATGTTGTAGCCCATGCCACGCCAGTGGCAGCC
>NZ_FR892548.1:2926-7706 GCF_000436015.1 Prevotella sp. CAG:592
CAGCCGCCATGACGACGGGCAGATTCGGTCTGACGCCTATTATGGCGAGCGGAATCCATACCATCAGCGACGACAGGGCGAAGCGTCTTGTCTGCTGTCCGCGTGCGCTGTGGCTCATTCCGGCGTTGCATCCGTAGTATATGCCGCAGCAGATGGCGAAGGTGATGATCATTCCGATGAATGCCATAAATATTTTCAGATATGTAGGGTCGTTAAGCATAAGAATGGTAGAATTTTGTTTATTGTTTGTTTTGCATGTCTCCGATATGCCGCTCGTCAACTCGTCTAACTAATCTCCTCGTCTCCTCGTCAACTTGTCAACTCGTAATACTTCATTTCCCTCTCAGCCTGCACATCAGATAGGGCACTCCGAGGCGCATGATGAATTTCAGTCGCTGCGGCATGGGAATCGTCTCCCACACCACGCTGATGTTGTCGCGCAGTCCCTTCGACCGGTGGCTGTTCGACACACCTCCCGTGTCGAATATCGCTATCGGCAGATTCACGTATCTGAAGCGCGCCCCCTTCTGATAGAGTTCTATGAAGGATTTGAAGTCGGCAGACAACCTGTGCTTGATGTCGAAAGGAGTGCTGATGAGGCTGTCGCGGCGTGTGAACACGCACTGGTGGCAGAATATCATGCGATGGTAGAGATAATAGCTCTCGGGAGCTTTCTTCACGTTGCCGTCTTTCACCACGTCGCCATACACCACGTCGGCGTCGGCAAGAGGCTGGCAGAATACGCGTCGCAACACATCATCGGCGGCGAACACGTCGCCGGCGTTCATGAATATCACCCATTCTCCCGTTGCCATTCCCACGCCCTTGTTCATGGCATCGTAGATGCCGCGGTCAGGTTCGCTCACCCATGTCGTTATCGTTCCCGAATGGGCGTATCGCTTTATCGTGATGATGGTGTCGTCGGTAGACTTTCCGTCCACCACCACAATCTCCTTGTTGGGATAGTCCTGCATCTGCAGGTTGCCGAGAGTCTTCTCCAGCAGTGGTCCGGCGTTGAATGTAACGGTCACTATCGACACCTTCGGCAAGTTGTTTTCTGTCTTTGATGCTTGCTGCATTTTGCGTTCTTGTCTTTTGCGTGTTATATTGTAGATGGGGCTTCTACCCAGTTGTCTCTCTGTCTCAGCGTTACAACTGTCCGCTCTCCACGAGTCTCGCCACCCGTTCCGTCTCCTTGTCGTCGCCCTCAGGGTCGTATTTCTTCGTGAGGCTCGCACCGAATGTCCATGCGAAAGCCTGATAGAATCCTGCCCTTATCGGACCGAGGAATGCCTTTACCAGCTGGTACGACGACGAGTTGCACTCTCTGTATACCAGTTTTATGAGCAGCTTTCCCTGCGTCAGCGTCAGCTTCTTCATCCTCGGCGTGTATTCCTTCTTGATACATGCCTCCACGAGCTTCATGTGCTGGTCCTTCGCCTTCTTGTTGGGCAGCGTCTGCAGATATTCGTATGTCTCTATGATGATATGGTTCACCTCCTTGGCTATCGGCAGCACCTTCTTCACGTTGTAAACCAGGCGGTTGTATCTCTGCCGTTGCTTTGGAGTCTTGAACACCTGTGGCGGATACACGTACACGTTGTTCAGTTCCACATATTGTATGCTGTCCTTTCCGTGTAGCACCTTTCCCACCTTCACCATCGGCACGAAGGTAGGGTTGTCCATATCCACCTCGCGGTCTTCCGGTTTCGTGTCGTTGCCGAACACGGGGTTCTGCGCCCTCGCCGTTGTCAGCGTGAGCATCATGACCATTATAGCCAATAATATGAAGTATGGTCTGTTCCTCATCATTGCGCAAAAGATATTATGTTTTTTCAGAGGCGCAGCTTCTTTCTGTTCTCAAACTTGTCGAGCAGTGCCACAGCCTTTCTTACAGTCTCTTCTTCGTCCCATCCCCTGCGCCTGGCATATCCGCGCACCACATATTCGTAGAGGTCGCGCCGGTGAGTGAAGCGCTTCAGGTTTTCAAGACATTGCTTGTCGCTGGGCCATCCGTCGCAGAAATGCGACCGGTTGGTGTCTATCATGTCGAAGTGGTAATTGCCGTCGCCATCGGTAGTATAGAGGAAGTTTGCCGAGTTCAGGTCGCCGTGCAACACTCCGTGACTGTGCATCAGCACGATATAGTCAATCACGGCATCGGTGAGCTTGCGGTCGAAGTCCTCCTTGTTCACCAGTTCCTGGAACACCTCCTTGCCCTTGCTCTCCTCGTATACGAAATATCCCACGGTGAATCTGCCGTGCTCATATTCCTCCATGTAAGCCACGGCGCGCGGCGAACTGACTCCACGCTTTCTGAACTCGTCGGCAAACAGGAATGCCCTCTTCGCCTTTGTCCTGCGGAAGTGTGTGTATATGATGCTTTGGATCCAATTCACCCGTTTGTATCGCTTGGCAATGAATGTCAGACCGTCGTGTTCGAGACGTCTCACACTGTTTCGCTTGTCTTTCAGCACCTCTCCCGTGTTTGTGCTGAACAGCGACGGTATGCTGTTGATGTAATCAGAATATTTCTTGTATCGTTCGGCTATTACTGTCTTCATGCTATCTTTTAGTGGTGGAACGTCTGCTGCCTTTTCCGGGCTTGCAGATGGGTACATACGCTGCAAAGGTACATATTTTTATACTTATGCCGCTTAAATTGTTCTGAAATAACTAATTTTGCAGCGTAATTGACGATATTGGGGCTGTCTGCCGCGGGCTACAGGCATAAATACCTGAGTATCATGGTGTCAACCGATACAAATGCGCCCCAAGAAGAAGGGGGATAATCATAAGAATGAAAATGAATAGAAGCAAGCAGTTTTTCTTGTCGTTGGCATGGCTGGTCAGTGTCCATGCCTTGATGTTGGTAGTTCTCACAGTATTCAGATTGGTGGAGCTGTCGTGTCTCCATGGGATGATAACCGACCATGGGGCGAGTGTCGTCACGGCATTCGTCAAGGGCGTGTGGTTTGACAATGTGGTGGCATGCTACATTTCGGTGCTTCCTCTCGCCGTGACCCTCCTTGCCGCCGCCTTCGGATATGCCGGAAAGAAGCTGCGCAAGGGAGTGTGCTATTGGTATTTCGTGTTCTCAGCCATCGTGTTCATGGCATCGGCGGCAAACACACCCTATTTCGAGTATTTCTTCAAGAATATCAACTCCTCCATCTTCGAATGGTTCGGCTATGCCGCCACCACAGCAGGCATGGTATTTCAGGAGAAATCGTATATCCTCCACATCTTCCTCTATTTCGTCTTCCTCGCCGCATATATCGTGGCGATGATATATATGCGCCGCTATTTCGACATACGGATAGACCGCTGCCGCAGGGACGACCGCTTCGTGTTGCCGGTGGCGCTGCGCTTCATCGTCTCAGTATGTGTGGTGCTCCTCTGCCTCTTCGGCATCAGGGGCCGTATGGGCTACAACCCCATTAAAATCAGTCAGGCATACTATTGCGACGACCCGTTTCTCAACCAGCTCGGCATCAACCCCGCCTTCAACCTCCTTACCAGTGCTCTCGACGACATGCGCAAGGAGAACCGCGACCTGCATCTAATGCCCTATGCCGAGGCAGTGGGTCTTGCCCGCCAGTCGCTGGGCATAACGGGAGCGGTGGACAGCAGCTGCGTGATGCGCCGTGAGGTGGCTGCCGTGGGCGAACCGCGCCGCTGCAACGTGGTGGTGATACTCATGGAGTCGATGTCGGCGAGCCTGATGCAGACCTTCGGACAGCAGCAGCGCCTCACGCCGAATCTCGATTCGCTCTACAACCATTCCCTCGCCTTCACCCGTTGCTATAGTGCCGGAATACATACCAACCACGGTATGACAGCATCCTTATACTCTTTTCCAGCGCTCATGTTCCGCAATCTGATGAAGGGCACGGTGACGCCACACCGCAAGGGAGTGCCAACAGTGCTCAAGAAGTATGGCTACCACAATATGTTCTTCATGACCCACGAGGCACAGTATGACAACATGAAGGCGTTTTTCACCACCAACGGCTACGATGAGATTTACTCGCAGGAGAATTATCCTAAGAAGGAAATAGTGAACAGCTTCGGAGTGTCAGACCATTTCCTCTTCGACTATGCCCTGGGCACCATCAACAGCCGTGCCAAGAGTGGCAAACCGTTTCTTGCCACTCTCCTCACCATCAGCAACCATCCGCCATACGTGATACCTTCGTTCTTCAAACCCAAGACGCATGACCCAGAGACGCAGATTGTGGAATATGCCGACTGGGCGGTGGGCGACTTCCTGCGCAAGGCGTCGCACGAACCATGGTATAAGAACACTATCTTCGTGATAATGGCAGACCACGGCAAACTCGTGGGCAAGGCTACCACCGAGGCTCCGGAATCCTACAACCACATACCGCTCATCATGTTCGGTCCCGGTGTGCCCACGATGCGCTACGACGGACTCGCCCAGCAGGTGGATGTGATGCCTACGCTGCTCTCGCTGCTCAATATGGGGTATGAGTATGACGGTTTCGGACAGGACCTCCTGCATACGTCCCGTCCTATGGTGTTCTATTCTGCCGACAATCAGATTATCGCCCGCGACGGCAAGCGTGTCTATGTGTACAATCCTAAGATGCAGAAGAACTTCTGCTATGTGGAGGATGCCCGTGGCACCCTGCATGAGACTTCTATGACCTCTGCCTTCAAGCCACTCCAGCGCTATGTCTTCTCGATGATACAGACGGCACAGTTCGTGTTGAAACGGCAGCAGTAGGTAATTACTCACCTGGATAAACCCATTCTG
>NZ_FR892549.1:0-3484 GCF_000436015.1 Prevotella sp. CAG:592
TATACAGCCTTTTACTCATATTTATCAATTTAAATTAATTCCGCCAACGGGTTATTTTAATAAAATTTGGGGTAACGGAATTGTATGCAATAATAAAAACATAAGATTAAAAAATGGAATAACAGGACAAACCGGCTTTACAAATGCATCTGGGCATGTTGATGTCGTATATAACAGAAAAGCAGCCGGCGGAGAACATGGAGCTGTATACTATTATAATGAAGGTGCACACACATTAATATGGAAATATGGAGGATTTAGAAAATGAAAAAAATATTAATATTCATTACAATTTCTTTTGTCATCTCATGTGTATGTTGGACTAAACCAAATGATAAGGAGATGGTTATTATAAAAGAATCTTACGATTATGGCAGTAATCATGCAATAGAATTATTTGTCAAATATGAAAACAACATTTCAGCATATTCATTCATCTTTTCAAAGGAAGCAAATGAAATATCATTATATATTGACCGGAACACTTCATTTAAAAGATACAATATGTATTCAACCCCCAAAGATACATCATGTTATTCTAAGGTTGTGTCACAACGCAAATATACATTATGCGATTATAAATCTTTTTTAAGACAATTAAATCTTTGCCTAAACAAGGCACAAGACTATTATAATCTGAAATGTCTTAAATCTATTTATTTTCAGACATCTGATTTACAGGAAAGAACAAAAGAATTTACTACATTTTTATATAAAGAAAAGATTTACAAAAATAATATGTGGTACACTGATGAACAAATTATTTCAGCCTTAAACAAAACATCATTCAGGAATGATTTAAATAATATGCTAAGGAAATACGGCATAAAATGTAACTGTTTCAACTGTGACGGATTGGCTCTCGTACAAACAAGAAAAGACATATTGCAAGAATATTTATATGAACCTAATATTAATATTTTGGTTATTGTTCCCATTGTTGCACATATTTCAAGTATTAAATGACTAATAACAAAATCAGAATACTCCATTAAAAGACATAGAAGTATAATAAAAGGAATATGGCACATAAAAGTTTCTTGTTCTTTTCAGCTTTGGTCAATTCCATCATCAACGGAGCCAACCTTATGCAGACGGCAAAGAACACCTTTACAGGAGGTTTCTGGGGAGGCGTGAGCGGTTTCGCAAACTTCGAGATCGGGAACCTTGAAAACGTGTACATGAAGATTGCCGCCCACTCCGTGTCCGAAGGGGCTATGGAAGGAATACGCGGAGGGCACTTCGAGCACGGATTCTTTACAGGTATGGCATCCGCCGCCGGTGGCGCAGCTTTGAACGGCGGAATGTGCGACAGACTGTCAGCAGCCGAGCGGGTTGCTGTCAATGCCGTGCTCGGAGGAATTGTATCAGAACTCGGTGGGGGAAAATTTGCAAGTGGTGCTATGACGGCGGCTTATGTGATGATGTTTAACGAGCTGAAACATACGATATCAGATAGGCAACTAAAGAAAATATATGACGCATATACACATGGTTCATTTAATGATAATGGAAAATGGATGGAACCAGAAGAATTATGTAACTACATTGGAGGATATTTTTCTGAGATTGCGTCTGATGTTAAGAATGGATGTGCTATTAGACTTAGCTATGCGATGAATAAAAGCGGATTTCTTATACCACATGTTAAAGGAACATATAAGGGCGGTGACGGAAAATGGTATTTTATAAAAGCTTTAGATATGTCTAAATATTTAAGAAGATATAGGGTTACTACAGTTAGCGAAGCAAAACAAGCAAAAAATGGATTAGTGTATTTACATCCAAGCAATAGTTGGGTAAGTGAACAAATATCTGGTCACGTTGATGTAGTATATCGACATAAATGGGGGTCATATTACAGATATAAAAATTATTATGGTGGTAGTCCATACAAGGGATTTAAAACAGAAATATATCATTGACTATGAAGTATTTAAAATATATAATGTGTACATTCTTCATTCTTCTAAGTACCAATTGCAGAAATGAGGCATTGTCAAAAAAAGAATGGACAATAAAGGTTTCTTCAGTCCCTGCCCAGTATCCTTATTCAAAGGTGATAAAGTGCGATGGATACAAAAATAAAAAAGTATGTATGATGCAGACTTATGCAAGCTTTTTTAAGGGGAAAATAGTTTCTTTTGTTATAACAAGAAACTATAAAGATCAAAATAATGCATTCTACCCAACATACGATGAGAAAATTTCATTTTTGGATACATCTTTATGTATAATAAACAAAAAATATCAAACAGACCATTTCAATCAATTAATGATTAATTTAGATTTATGGCAAGAATTGTACAATATATTTACTGAATACTATGATTCAAACAATTTCAAACATAAGTTTAAAAGCACGAAATTCTATAAAGATATTTCATTTGTTCTAAATGAAAATGGATACAAAATTAAATGTTTTACATTTGACGATATCTATATTCAAGAATACAATAAACAGAAAATAATAACCGGATGTTGCACTTTTGACATTATAAATCACAAATAAGCGGCTCTTTTTACCACCTAAATTGACGAAGAACCTTTATGTAAACATGTTTAATTCAAAATCATACAGGATAAAATGAGATATTTACTAACATTGTGTTTTTTGCTGTTTTTTACGTTTTCACATAGTCAGGAATATACGAAGTCTTTTTCTGTTGAATTAGATTCCATTGATAATATTTTGGCAAGTTTACCGCCTTGTAAAGACACAACTATAATAGAATCGGCAATTCATCGATGTGACGAGTTGGACAGTCTGAATTTATCTCCAGACGATGAGTATACTGTGTTGCAAAAGAAAAGCCAATTGCTGGCAATGTTGGGTAAATATGTGGAAGGCTTTCTTACTCAAGAAAAAGGCATTCTTAGATTAGACACAACTGATATCAGATATCTGGAGTATTTTGCCGTAAAAAACAAATATTTAGGAAATAAGAAATTGTCAGATTCATATTATGATAAAGCCATTGATATGTGTGGCAAAATGACTGGAAAAAAATACAAGCTAAAAAAAGTTGAATGTTTAGTTGGTAAAAGAGACTTGACAGAAGCAAAAAACACGTTAAGGCGTTTAATAAAGATATATAATGACAGTGATTACAAAATGCTTTTAAAAGAGTTTGACAGTATATTGGAACAGGCTATTCCCATTGATTCATTTATGGAAAATGAATTTAAGAAATATTTTCACATGAAACTTGGAGAGTAACTACTCATGCCCATAGGGGATGCTGAGTAGTTACTTCAATAGGGGTGCTGAGTATTATTTTCAAACTTGAGGCACAATGGCTTTATGTCCTTAAATGGGCACGCTGCTTGCCCAACAGGGGAACGCTGCTTTCTCATCATGGGCAAGCAGCTTGCCCCGGATGGGCAGAATTGGTTTCTGATACCTGCCCGATACATTCATATTTTCAGAGTTCAGCCAACGCATGCAATTCCTGCCATCTGACAATTCCTCTCATCAGCAAAC
>NZ_FR892550.1:0-12040 GCF_000436015.1 Prevotella sp. CAG:592
TTTTGTTTGGCTTTTAATGAGTAATAGCTGACTGATGCGAATTAAAAACAGGCAAATGACGCCTTATAAAAAAACAAAAGACTGCTAGCAGTATTAAAATGCTACATTGAACGGCCTAATGACCGTTTGGGTTTAACTGAATCTCCTGATAGCCAACGAGTTGGTCTGTCCTGTCGCCTTGTCCTCTGTAATATACCAACGCCTGGTATTTGTTTTCCGTCTGATAGAAGTTCCCTTCTGACGGGGAGGTCTTCATGGTGGCATCGCTGCTCTCCATCAGGTATTGGTATGAGTAGTAGCCCTGCTTCAGCAGGATGGCGGCCTCGTAGCGCCGTTTCTTCTCGTTGTATTCCATTTTGTATTCGGGCAGGAAGCGGTTGTATGTCCATTCGCCGTTCAGATAGATGTCGCCGGGGTATCTTTGCTTGCTGTCGAGCGTGAAGTGCACGTACATGTAGTCGCACGTGTTCTCGTTCTCTATGTTGTCGCTGTTTCGGATATAGAAGGCTCCGTTGGCGTCTTCGTCGTAAAGATAGTTCGGTCTGGGCACGTCGGCGAACACGTGTGCGTGGTAGTTCTCCCCGTCCCACGATATCTCGTCTATCCCCATCGTGGCGTGTGATGTGGCGAGGGTTTCAAACTTGTGGTATTCGTTTCCCGCCTCGAAGATGAGCTCCCTGTTGTGCCGCCATTCCAGTCCGCTTGGTGTCTTGTATTGTGGCTGTGCGTTGCGCCTGGCGTTGTCCCATCTCCTGTTCTGCATCACCACGGTCTTTATCTGTGTCTCGGGGTCGGCCACTCTCAGCGCGTTGTACGACAGCTTCATGGAGATCTGCTGGTGGGCGAGGTTGGTGTCGATGTCGGTATTTGTGGTGGCGCCCATAGATATTCCCGCCTTCGGGTCTACCACCATGAAGCATGCCGTGAGCACCTCTTCGCCCGTGTCTCCGTCGGCAACCGTGACCTTGTAGTTGCCGCTGAGCTTCAGTCTGCATTTCTCGTTGGGTATGGAGAAGGCGTAGTGGGTGTAGCCCACGTTTGTGTTTATGGATTCCGTGATGTCGTCTATTGTGTTGTCTTCGGCAAATCCTTCTATGTAGTCGCTTGCGAAGAGCTGCTCCGACGGCGACCAGTCGGCTTCACAATGGGTGATGCTGTAGGTGTAGCGGTGGTATGTGTGTGTCAGGTCGTCGAATGATATGTTTATCCTGTTCTGGCTTGGATTGTCAGAACGGAGTTTCATTATCGGGAGCGCGAGCCATTTGTCGCCGCACACCACTTGCAGCGTCTTTATCCCTGCCTTGTGTATCTCGTTGTATTGGGCGCGGGAGACCAGGCTGAGAGCTAGGAGCGGGACCAGAAGGATTGTTCTTTTCATGTTTTCTTTATTCTTTATAGGGCGGAGCCGTTTCCGGTGTGGAGGAGTGGCGGAATCCTGCGGCAGTAATTATGGCTGCTGTCAGCGGCTGAGCAGCTGCTCGATCACTTCCGGGTAGTGTTCGTATTCTAGTGCGTGCACCTTGCGGGCGATGTCGTCGGCGGAGTCTTCGGGCGAGAGTGGGGTGGTGTACTGTTTCAGTATCTGTCCCTTGTCGTATTCGTTGTTCACGAGATGGATTGTTATTCCGCTTTCCTTTTCGCCGTTTTCCTTCACTGCCTTGTGCACGTTGTCGCCATACATGCCCTTTCCGCCGTATTTCGGCAGCAGCGACGGGTGTATGTTGACTATCCTGTCCTTGTAAGCCTCCGTGAGATAGTCGGGCAGGAGGAGCATGAATCCTGCGAGGATTATGTATGATATGTTGTGGCCGGCCAGCAGGGGCAGCACTCTGGAGCTGTCTTTGAATCCCTCTTTGTTCACTATTTCCACGGGCACTCCGAATTTCTCCGCCCTCTTTATCACCTGTGCGCTCTTGTTGTTGCACACCACGAGAGCCACGCACACCGTTTCCGAGTTCTCGAAGTATCTGATTATGTTCTCGCAGTTTGTTCCGTTGCCGGATGCGAATATGGCTATGTTCTTCATATTGGGTAAATGTTATTATGATTATATTATGTCAGGTTTGGCTGGGCAACCGTCCAGACGGTCGTCCTGCCGTTAGTTTTCATTGCAGCTTGCCCTTGCGGGCGGTTGGGTTTCAGTCGTCCGGGTCGTCGTCGTATTCGTCGAATCCGAACATTGCAGGCTCTATGAAGGCGTCGAGGCTGCGGCGGTCTTTCTTCGTGGGGCGTCCTGTGCCACGGGCTCTGTCCACGAATCCGCTTATCCTGCTCATTTCCAGTATCTCATACTGTTTCGGGTCGGTCACGTTCTCGTAGATGTCCTGTATGAGTTTTGCGCCCACGCGCTTTTCAATACATTGGAGTATCTTGAACGAATAGGTTATCGGCGGTTTTTTCACGCTCACCGTCTCTCCGCATTTCACGATGTGAGAAGGCTTCACGTTGGTTCCGTTTATCGTGACGCGGCTGTTCTTGCAGGCATCGGCAGCCAGCGACCTGGTCTTGAAGATCCTTGCCGCCCACAGCCATTTGTCTATTCTCGCAGACTCTTGCATGTTTCCTTATTTCTTGTGGTTAAACTGGTTCATCGTTATGTCAATGCCGGCAAGGGCGAAGCTCTTTATTATCTCGCACGAAGTCTTTATCGCCGGCTTGAGGGTTTCCATTTCCTCTGAATCATATCTGCCGAGCACCCATTCCACCTGCATTCCCCTGGGGAAGTCGTTGCCTATTCCCACTCTGAGGCGTGCGTATTTCTGCGTGCCCATCACCGACTGTATGTTTCCCAGTCCGTTGTGTCCGCCGTTGCTTCCGCTGCCTTTCAGCCTGAGGGCTCCCAGTGGCAGAGACAGGTCGTCCACCACCACGAGCAGGTGCTCCATGGGTATGTTCTCCTTGTTCATCCAGTATCTCACGGCGTTGCCGCTGAGGTTCATGAATGTGGTAGGCTTCAGCAGAAAGAGTTTTCTTCCCTTCACCGAAGTCTCAGCCACGAATCCGTATCTCTTGTCGTCGAAAGAGGCTCCAGCCTCCTCAGCCATGGCGTCTACCACCATGAATCCCGTGTTGTGTCGTGTTTCCGAATATTCGCTGCCGGGGTTTCCCAATCCTACAATCAAGAATTTTTCCATTACGTATTGCTTTAAACTCCAAACGGTCATTATGCCGTTCGATGTGATATTTTATAACTGCTTGTTGCCTTTTGCTCTTTATAAGGCGTCTTTTGCTTGTTTTTAATTTGCAATAGCTCGTTATTACTGATTAAAAGCCAAACAAAATCCACTCTTCTAAAATATCAAAATTCAAGCAAGCCCTAATGACCGATTTGGGTTGAATCTAAAAAAAGGTGATTCCAAATTAAAATTCAGAACCACCCCGTGATAAATTTCTTTTCTTGCTAAATCTATGGCATTATGCCTCAGCCTGGCTTGCAGCGATAGACTTACGTGTAGCCTTGATTGAGCAAACCACAACGTTCTTGCTTGTTGCCATCTCAAGACCCTCGAAGTGCAGGTCGCCAACCTTGATGCTCTTGCCGATAGTCATGGCAGTAACGTCGATGTCGAGATGCTCAGGAATAGCCTGGTATTTCGCTGTAACGTCGATCTTGCGGATAGAGAGGTTCATACGTCCACCGTCGCGTACACCCTGTGCCAGACCGTTGAGCTTGACAGGGATGCCCACTGTGATAGGCTTCTGGTCGTTAACCTCGTAGAAGTCAACGTGAAGGAGGGCGTCTGTTACCGGATGGAACTGAAGCTCCTTGAGAATCGCTGTACGCTCCTCGCCGTCGATGACGAGCTTGATAACGTAGATGTGTGGAGTGTAGACAATCTTTCTCAACTCGCTCATAGGACAAGCGATTGACAATGCTTCAGGAGCGCCGTCAGCGTTCTTTGCCTCACCGTAGAGGTTGCATGGAATCAGACCTTCCTTACGCATAGCCTTGGCTGCCTTCTTGCCCAAATCAGTTCTCTTCTGGCCTTTTACTTCAATTTCTTTCATAATTGTGTTACTCTAAATTAAGTTGTTAATAATTAATGCTTAATTCACCATCACACGAGAATTCTATTCACGTAGTGCTCGAAAAAGCGGTGCAAAGGTATTTCTTTTTTGATTAATACGCAAATATTATAAATAAAAATAGATAAAACACCGTGGTTTTCTTGCAAGTACCGCATAAAATAAGTATTTTTGCATCGGTTTTTTTGAAATACACGTTCATTTTAATATTATAAGATGATAAACAGAGAATTGATAAGGATAAAAATTGTCCAGTTAACCTACGCATATTATCAAAACGGTAACCACAACATGGATAATGCCGAGAAGGAGCTGCTGTTCAGCCTCTCCAAGGCATACGACCTGTATAATTGTCTGCTGTCCCTGATTGTAGCTGTTTCCAAAGAGTCGCGCCTGCGCTATGAAGTGGAGCTCTCCCGTGCAAAGAGAGAAGGCACAACTCTGCCCTCAGGCAAGTTTGCAAACAACAAGTTCGCCCTTCAGCTCGAAGCTAACAAGCAGCTCAACGAGTATCTCGAGAATCAGAAGCAGACATGGGACGACAGCGTGGAGTTCGTGAGAAACCTGCTCACACAGATAGAGCAGAGCCAGATTTATGCCGACTATGTGGCTGACGAGACCGACTCGTATGAAGCCGACCGCGAGGCGTGGCGCAAGCTCTACAAGGCAATCATCATGGACAACGACAACCTTGACGCCATGCTCGAGGAGAAGAGTCTCTACTGGAACGACGACAAGGAAATCGTGGACACCTTCGTGCTCAAGACCATCAAGCGCTTCGATCCGGCAAACAAGGAACTGCAGGAGCTCCTGCCGGAATATAAGGACGAGGAAGACAAGGAGTTCGCCGTGAAGCTCTTCCGCGCCACAATCCTCAACGCCGACCAGTATCAGCGCTTCATGAGCGAGACCTCGCGCAACTGGGACTTCTCGCGCCTGGCTTATATGGATGTGGTGATAATGCAGATAGCCATTGCAGAGATGATGAACTTCCCGAACATACCGGTGAACGTGACCATCAACGAATACGTTGACCTGGCGAAACTCTACAGCACTCCGAGAAGCGGTTCATATATCAACGGAATGCTCGACGCCATCGCCCGCTACCTCATCGACACAGGCAAGATGATGAAGGTGATGCCGACAAGATGACGCATCCGTAATTCAGCACGCATAACGGCTGGCATATAAACAGGCAAAGCGCCTGGCATTAAAACAGGTAAAGTGCCTGGCATTAAAACAGGCGAGACGCCCAAAAAACAGACAAACGATTAACATTTAAAACAAACATAACAGTAAATTATGAACACAACAATGTTTTTGGCTGCCCAGCAACAGGGTGGAGGCAGCATGCAGTTCCTTATAATGATGGTGGTGATCTTTGCCATCATGTATTTCTTCATGATTCGTCCGCAGCAGAAAAAGCAGAAGGAAATACGCAATTTCCAGAACTCGCTGCAGGAGGGCTCAAAGGTGGTGACAGGCGGAGGAATCTACGGCACCATCAAGAAAGTGGACATCGCTACAGGCAAAATCGAGCTCGAAATCGCAAAGGGCGTGGTTATAACAGTTGACAAAGGTTCTGTATTTGCTGATGTCGCAGCTTCTGCAACCGTCAGCAAGGAAAAATAATGAAACGCATCCTGAAAAGTATATACAGTATAGTCAGAAACTCCTTTTTCAATATCGTGAACAAGGAGTTCCTGATTTTTTTGTTCTTCCTCGCCCTGAGCGGAGCCTTCTGGCTGTTGTTGGCCCTGAACGACACCTATGAGAAAGAACTCAGGATTCCCGTGCGCATCGTGAACATACCTAAAAACGTGGTACCGACGAGCGACACCGAAGACACGATAAAGGTGACTGTGAAAGACAAAGGCTATACTCTATGTACATATATATATGGTGACAAACTGAAAAGGATAGACATACCCTTCTCTTCATACATCAAGAACAAGGGGTATGGCTCCGTGTCTGCGTCGGAACTCACCAAGCTGATCTATGCCGAACTATACAGTTCGTCGAAGGTGACAGGAGTGAAGCCCGACAAGCTGGAATACTTCTACAATTACGGAATGCACAAGCGGCTGCCCGTAAGGCTGGCGGGAAACATACAGGCTGACGCAAGCTATTATCTGGCGAAGATAGAATTCTCGCCCGATATGGTGGATGTTTACGGCAGTCAGAAAATGCTCGACAGCATAAAGTACATCTACACAGAGCGGATCAATATCAAAAACCTCAAGGACACCATCAGACGCGACCTTGACCTCATGGAAATCAGAGGAGTGAAATGCGTGCCCTCCCGTGTCAGGATGGCTGTCTATCCGGATGTGCTGACCGAGGAAAGTGCAGAGGTTCCCATCTCGGCGCTCAACATGCCGGAGGGAAAGGTGTTGAGAACATTCCCGTCGAGGGTTAAAGTGGTCTTCACCGTTGGCGCGAGCATCTTCAGAACCATAAACACCAACAAGTTCAAGGTGGTGGTAGACTACAACGAGATTCTCTCAGCGCCTTCTGACAAATGCACGCTCAAGATTGCATCCGTGCCGCATGGCGTGAAGAATGCGCATACCGAAATAGAACATGTGGACTACCTCATTGAAGAACAGTAGCAGAAAAGAAAGTCATAAATACCACAGGAACTCCCTTTCTGGCAGCTATTATATAAATAGGTAGAATATTGACAGCGGCTATTAGAGAGCATGTATAGCCCCTCGATGGTGGCTGTCTATAATAATGGAGACAATTATGAAAGCAGCCATTACAGGCGGAATAGGAAGCGGAAAATCATACGTCTGCTCCTTGTTGAAAAGCATGGGGATAGAGGTCTACGACTGCGACAGCGCAGCCAAACGCATAATGCGCGAGTCGCCATCCGTAAGAAAGGCTTTGACAGACCTGATAGGACAGGATGCCTATGCAGACGGAAAGCCCGACAAGGCTGTCATCTCAAAGTTTCTTCTTGACGCCGAAGACAACAAGAAAAGGATTAACGCCATCGTGCATCCCGCTGTGGCCGACGATTTCAAAGCCTCGGGACTTCAATTCATGGAGTGCGCCATCCTCTTCGAGAGCGGATTCGACAAGCTCGTGGACTGCGTGGTTTGCGTATCGGCACCGATAGAGGTGAGGATGGATAGAATCATCGTCCGCGACTCTATAACGCGAGAGAAGGCAAGAGAATGGATAAACTGCCAGATGAGTCAGGAGGAGATGGAGGCTAAAAGCGATTTCGTTATCCTCAACGACGGCAGCAAACCTTTGGAACCGCAGATTGACGACGCGCTGGCGGCTTTGCGAATACGCTGAAATCTGAACGTCTGCTGATGTGTCAAGTCCCTATGATATCGTCGGGACGATAATGAGAACTTATTAATTTATTATTAAACAAATATTTGAAATGGATTTTACAATTTTGTCAGTTTCCGGAAAGCCCGGACTTTATAAGCTTGTGTCAAGTTCAAAGATGAACCTTATCGTTGAAGCCTTGGACGAAACCCATCGCCGCCTGCCTATCTTCGCAAGCGACAGAGTGACAAGTCTTTCCGACATCGCCATGTATACAGTGGCTGAGGATGTTCCATTGATGAATATTCTCGATTCTGTGCTCCGCAAGGAGGACGGAAAGGTATGCTCGCTCGACTACAAGAAGTGTGGCAAGGACGAACTTCACGCTTATTTTGCCGAAATTCTTCCTGACTACGACCGCGACAGAGTACACGACAGCGACATCAAGAAGCTTCTCCAGTGGTATAACATCCTGGTTTCCAACGGTGTGACGAATTTCGTTGACCCTGAGGATAATGCAGAAGAGGCTACAGAAGAAGCTGCTGAGAAGGCTGAGTAAACCAAAATATAGTATTCGAAAACGATATTGTTTTGACTATAATAGTCTACGACAACAAAGTCTACGACAACAATAGTCTACGACAACAAAGTCTACGACAATAATAGTCTACGGCAACAATATGCTTCGACCACATAGTCTTTTAACATATTAGTCCTCGACTATTAAAGTCAACGACCTGGATATTCATTGAAATTGAGATATGAAACGCTCTGAACGTTATGAAGCTGTCTTGAGACATTTTGCGGAAGTTTCTCCACACGTCACCACGGAACTGGAATTCGGCAGCGTCTTCCAACTGCTTGTGGCTACAGTCTTGAGCGCCCAATGCACAGACAAGAGGGTGAACCAGGTGACGCCGGAATTGTTCAGGCATTATCCTGATGCGGCGGCAATGGCAGAGGCAGATCCTGAAGATGTGCTTTCGTTTATCAGCAGCATTTCATATCCCAATTCCAAGGCAAAGCACCTCGTGGAACTCTCGGTGGCCATACAGGAGAAGTTTGGAGGGAAGGTCCCTTCGGCACTCGACGATCTCACCAGTCTGCCGGGTGTGGGGCGCAAGACCGCCAACGTGCTGCTTGCCGTTGCCTTTTCAAAGGCTGCAATGCCCGTCGACACCCATGTCTATCGTGTGAGCCACAGAATGGGGCTTGTGCCGAAATCTGCTGCCACTCCATTGGCGGTGGAGCGGTGTCTGACGAAAAACATCCCTGAAGCGTTGCTGGCCGACGCTCATCATTGGCTCTTGCTCCATGGCAGGTATGTCTGCACAAGCAGAAAGCCGCATTGCGAGAAATGTCCCTTTAAAGGGTTCTGCCCCAAAATCATGGATTTCAAGGGCTATTAGTCATCAGAGGCGGTCTGCTTGTTTGCTCGTCAATAACCGCAAGTTTGTTGCTTGGGTATAGGGCGTTTCTGCATTGTAAACCGGTGAAACGCCTGTTCATAACTTGTTGGTTTGAAGTTGTGTTTATATGGAAACTTCAATTGGTTATGCAATTGTCTAATCTATACAATTGCCTATATTTCAATTGCAAATAAACTCGATTGTCAAGATCTTCTTTGTGTTTCCAGAAATCCTCAACCTGTTGTCCAGGCGTTGGCCTATAAGCCATAGGATGTTGTTTTCGGCATCTGTCATGACAAGCTGTTTCTCTTTGTCGAAGAATGCCATTTTCCTGTCTGTCAGATAGTCGCTGACAAGCTTCTTTCCTGTCATTCCGAAGGGGATGAACCAGTCGCCCTGGGTCCAACGGCGTATTCTGAGAGGAAATTTCACTTTCGAAGCATCTGCGCTTATGGTAAACTGGCTTCGGCTTGGCGTGAATCCCTCTTCTGTGGTTTCCTCCTTGATTCTTACTTTCGTGGTCTCGTTGATAATGTATGTGCCGCTTTCGGGCAATATGAAAGGCTTCTCATTTCTGCTGTCCTTGTCTTCATTCCGTTCTATCACGAGAAAACCGCGGTCTGCAACGAGTCTGTGGGTGTCGGAAGAGAAGATGCTTCCGTTCTTCAGATTGTCCAGATTTGAGAATATGTCGTCTATGGTAGCCGACGAGAACGAGTGTCTTGAAAGGATGTGGTAGAGTGTGTATTCGGGAGACACCTGGCGCTTGAGCCTCTCTATATTGATGAATAGATAGTTGTCCTTTACTGCTGTAGAGTCCTCCGCAGCCTTTTCTATTGCGTTTTCAAACACCCTGTTGGCTTCTGTCACCCTTCTTGTAGTCTCAAACATCTTCTTGTCTGCCGAAGGGTTTATTCCCCTTATCAGAGGCATGACGTCGAGTCTGAGCTTGTTTCTCTTCACGTCGTTCACGAGGTTTGAACTGTCTGTGATGTAAGTCTGCCCCCTTTCCTTCAGATAGTCTTCTATCTCGTTGCGGGAGACACAGAGCATTGGTCTTGTCACATGTCCGTTTTTGGCTGCTATTCCCGTCACGCCCTTTATTCCCGTTCCTCTTATTATGTTGAGCAACATGGTTTCCACGCTGTCCTCCATGTGGTGGCCTACGCAGATGCCTGCCGCCCCCATGTCCTCTCTGAGCTGCTTGAAATAGCTGTAGCGCAGATTCCTTGCCGCCATCTCTATGCTTATCCCGTGGAGCGAGGCATACGACCGGGTGTCGTAATGGGTGATGTGGAGCATGACATTCTCTTTCTCGCAAAGTCTCTTGCAGAAATCTTCGTCCCGGTCAGACTCTTCTCCTCTGAGCCTGAAGTTGCAATGTACGGCCTCCACTCTGTATCCCAGATCTTTCAGACATAGCAATAGAGCCACGCTGTCGGCTCCTCCCGACAGCGCGACAAGGGATAGTCCGTCTGCCTCCATCAGCTTTTTTTCCTTTATGAATCTGCTGACGCTATTTAGAAAACTTTTCAAGATACGGTTGTCTTTTCTATATGTTATTCCACATGCTGCAATTAATCACATACAGCAATTAATCCACATGCAACATATTGTTCACCATGCAACTAATTATTCCACATACAACACGAGACCCTTGAGGTATTCTCCCTCCGGGTGGTAGATGTTGATAGGATGGTCAGCCGGCTGGTGCAGCTGATGCAGTATCCTCACGTTTCGTCCTGATATGGCAGCTGCAGTGAACACGGCATTTCTGAAATTGTCTTTCGTCACTACCTGTGAGCAGCTGAATGTGAACAGTATTCCGCCATGCTTGATACGCTCAAAAGCCTTTACGTTCAGTCGTGTGTAGCCTTTCAGGGCATTGTGTAGGGCGGCTCTGTGTTTGGCAAAAGCCGGTGGGTCGAGCACTATGAGGTCGTAGAAATCCTCTGCGTTGTCAAGGAATTTGAATGCGTCTTCACAATAAGCCTGATGCCTCTCATCGCCAGGGAAGTTGAGTTCCACGTTGGCGTTGGTCAGGTCTATTGCCTTGGCGCTGCTGTCAACGGAGTGTACGAGGTTTGCTCCTCCTCTCATGGCATAGAAGGAGAAGCCTCCTGTGTAGCAGAACATGTTGAGCACGTTCTTCCCCTTTGCGTATTTCTCAAGCAGACTGCGGTTCTCTCTCTGGTCAACGAAGAATCCTGTCTTCTGTCCTTTCAGCCAGTCAACATGGAATTTCAGTCCGTTTTCCACTGCCGTATTGTCGGTACAGCCTCCGATGATGAAGCCGTTTTCCTGTCCGAGGTCTGCCTTGTAGGGTAGGGTGGTCTCGCTCTTGTAGAACACGTTCTCTATCCTTCCGTTCATCACCTTCACCAATGCTTCGGCAATGTCCGTTCTGTTGATGTGCATGCCAACGCTGTGGGCCTGCATCACGGCAGTCTTTCCGTAGCAGTCTATCACCAGTCCCGGCAGGCTGTCTCCCTCGCCATGAACAAGTCTGTAGGTGTTGTTCTCATAGTTGTCGGCAATTCCGATTGCCAGTCTCATCTTCAGAGCCTCTGAGAGGCGCTCTTCCCAGAAGTTCTTGTCGATGGAGCGCTCCTCAAACGACAACACTCTCACGGCAATACTTCCTATCTGGTAGTGGCCTACGGCTATGAATTTATCTTCCGACGTGTACACGTTCACCGTGTCGCCGTCTTCTATACTTTCGTCCATCTTTGCTATGGCACCAGAGAAAACCCAAGGGTGGAAGCGTTTCAAGCTTTCTTCTTTCCCTCTTTTCAAATAAACAGACTTGTATTGAGTCATACTATAATCGAATTCTATATTATATTATTTTTATGTTAATCCCACAAACGGTCATCAGTCAGTTACTCCCACTGACTGTCATCATGCCGTTAATCCCACGAACGGTCATCATACCGTTGGTTTCACAAGCGGTCATTAAGCCGTAGGTGAAATACTTTATGCTTGCTTCTTTGCCATTGCCTCTACTGTCTCTTCTGCCGGCTTCACGATTCTCAGTTCGAAATCCTTGTTTCTCTCCAGTCTCATCAGCTCGTCGTATAGTTTTATGCATGCCCAGGCGTCTGTTGCGGCATACAACTTCTGCTTGTCCGTCAGGATGTCCGCCTCCCAGTTCGTGAGCCGTTGCGCCTTGCTGATTTTCAGTCCGAAGAAGTTGGCGTAAAGTTTCTGCAGACTCAGGTCCTCCACTCCGATTTCTCCCACATGCTTCTGCAGGTCGATGAAGTTGCCCGGCTTGAATTCAGCCCTTTTGTGCAGCGATATTATGTCGTCGTGTA
>NZ_FR892550.1:12062-20323 GCF_000436015.1 Prevotella sp. CAG:592
GTGTAGCGAGAGTCCGATTTTCGGAATGCTCTCGTCCTCAAGCAGTCTTATTATTGATTTTGTCATGCCTGTGTTGTTCAGTCTGAACAGAAAGCAAGTGTCGTATGTCGCCACTTGCAGCAGGGCAACCTTGTATTGCTTCCCCTTTCTGAAAGCAGGTCTCGTTTCGGTGTCAATGCCGAGAATAGGCTGTGTGAGAAGGTATTCCACTGCTCTGTCTGCATCTCTTTCGGTTGTTATGACGAAGATGCGTCCCTCAAAAACAGCCCTTGGCATTTCTGTCACTGCGTGTTTGTCGATTTTGTTATATATTACTTTTTTCATTCTCAAATATCAATGGACTTGCAAAATTAAAAAAAAAATATGAGTTTTTGCGTATTTCTTGCAATTTTCGGTTACTTTTGCATGAACATAAGCGTGAAATGGTTTCGCGCACTCATTAAAACAATCAATCAAGCGTAATAATGGCAAAGAAAAAGAAAGCACAAAAACAAAGTTTTGCAGAAGTCATGGGAGTACAGATGCTACAAAATGATATCTTCAATTTCATATTCGGTATCATTCTGTTTGTCTGTTCCGTATGGCTTGTCGTGGCATTCATATCCTATTTCGCCACAGCGTCCATCGACCAGAGCCTTGTCATGGATATGCGTCCCGGCGACTGGTTCAGCAAGAACAGCGCCTTCCAGAATGCCTGTGGTCCATTGGGCGCTTTGTTGTCGGATTTCTTCATTTGCCAATGCTTCGGCTATTCTGCCTTCATGATACCCGTATTCCTGTGTATCGTGGGTCTGAAACTCGTCAAGGCATACAATCCCAATCTGATAAAGACATTCTTGTGCTTCAGCGTCATAATGCTCTGGACATCAATATTTGCCACCAAGTTCCTCACGCCTCTTATCGGTGGCGAGGTGTATAATCCAGGAGGCGGACATGGAGAGTACTGTTGCCAGTGGCTTGAGAATGTTGTCGGACTGCCGGGACTTATCGGCATCCTCGTCTTGGTGGCAATCCTTTTCCTCACATATCTCAGTTCGGAAACGGTGATGGTGGTAAGGAAAATATTAAACCCCGTAAGCATGATTCAGAACCGCGTCGGCTTCTATGTCACCAACGCCAAGGGTGAGGGCGGAGGTAACGCCGCTTCTGATATGAATGACTCTGCACAATCCTCTGCTGTCTCTGCGGCTGCCGGTTCAGAGGCTGCTGACACAGGCAAATACAGGGAGACTCTGAAGCAGACGGTGGACTTCAGCGACTCTGGTTCGCCGGTTGTCAACATCGTGCCTAATGATGATGCTGAGGAGACAGAGACAACGCCTCTGAATAATCCGGCCACACCTATGCCGAAATCGAAAGAAACTTCAGACCCGAGCTTCACGATACGTCCGGCAGAGGGAGATTCCAAGTCGTCAACATCAAGGACTGTGGCTCCTGCCGGGAATCCTCTCGACACGCCAATCAACCCTAAGGAGCCTTGGCTCAACTATAAATACCCTACTCTCGACCTGCTCAAGAAATACGATGATGACGACCAGCCATATATCGACATGAAGGAGCAGACGGCAAACAAGAACCGTATCGTAGAGGTGCTCAGCAGTTTCGGTGTGCAGATAAAGACAATCTCTGCAACTGTAGGCCCTACAATCACCCTCTATGAGATAACACCTGCAGAGGGAGTGAAGATCTCCAGAATCAGAAACCTTGAAGACGACATCGCCTTGAGCCTCAAGGCTATCGGTGTGCGTATCATAGCTCCTATTCCAGGCAAGGGAACCATCGGTATAGAGGTGCCGAATGCAAAGATGAACATCGTGTCGATGGAGAGCATCTTGAATTCGGAGAAATTCCAGAAGACCAGTTTTGAACTTCCTATCGCCCTGGGCAAGACCATCACCAATGAAGTGTTCATGGTAGACCTCGCCAAGATACCGCATCTGCTCGTGGCCGGTGCAACGGGTCAGGGTAAGTCTGTCGGACTCAATGCCATCATCACATCATTATTATATAAGAAACACCCTAATGAACTGAAGCTTGTGCTCATCGACCCCAAGAAGGTTGAGTTCAGCGTGTATTCTTCCATCGCCAACCATTTCATGGCTATGGTGCCTGATGATGACGAACCTATCATTACCGACGTGAAGAAGGTGGTGCGTACGCTCAACAGTCTCTGCAAGCTCATGGACACCCGCTACGACCTTTTGAAGATGGCTGGAGCACGCAACATCAAGGAGTATAACCGCAAATACCTGAACCATCAGCTCCGCCTTACCGACGGACACGAGTTCATGCCATATATCGTTGTAGTAATCGATGAGTTCGGCGACCTCATCATGCAGGTAGGCCGTGAGGTGGAGCTTCCTATAGCACGTATCGCCCAGCTCGCTCGAGCCGTAGGTATCCACATGGTAATCGCAACCCAGCGTCCTACCACTTCAATCATCACCGGTAACATCAAGGCGAACTTCCCTGGGCGTATGGCCTTCAAGGTGAGCCAGATGATAGACTCGCGTACCATCCTCGACCGTCCTGGCGCCAACCAGCTTATCGGTAGGGGAGACATGCTCTTCCTCAGCGGCAACGAGCCTGTGCGTGTGCAATGTGCCTTCGTGGATACTCCTGAGGTGGAGAGGATAAACCAGTATATCAGTTCACAACCAGGTCCTGTAGAACCTCTCGAACTTCCGGAGCCGGCATCCGAAGAGGGTGCAGAAGTTTCTGGTGGCGGATTAGACGGTCATGCTCTCGACCCGTTGTTTGAGGAGGCAGCCCACGCTATAGTGATTACCCAACAGGGTTCAACTTCTATGATACAACGCCGCTTCTCTATCGGATACAATCGTGCCGGACGCTTGATGGACCAGCTCGAGAAGGCAGGCATCGTAGGGGCAGCACAAGGCAGCAAGCCTCGTGAGGTGCTTCTTGCCGATGAAAACAGTCTGGAGAACCTGCTCGTCTCTCTCAGAGGCTGATTATCAAAATAGGACATATATGACGAATAGGACATATATGACGGATAGGACATATAATAACAGACAAATAAAATTCAACGATTCATGAAACGTTTATTGTTAATATTCTCTCTTGTCATGGTCTTCTGCCTTTCTTATGGCCAGAACGCCAAGGAAGCCCGTAAGATACTCGACAAGACAGCACAGACGCTCTACAGCAAGTCTGGAGCCAAAGCCAACTTCAGCGCCTCCGGCAAGTTGGGCAACGTGAGTGGCACAGTAGCCGTCAAGGGCAACAAGTTCTATGCCTACACCCCGGCATCCGTAGTATGGTATGACGGTCGCACTCAATGGACATACATGAAAAAGTCTCAGGAGGTGAACATCAGTACTCCAACCGAGGCTCAGCAGCAGTCAATGAATCCATACAAGTTCCTGTATATCTACAAGAACGGTTACAAACTCTCCGTGAAGAAGCTGGGCAATGGATGGCAGGTACACATGGATGCCGTGAACAAGGGCCGCACGATAAAGGAGATGTATGTCACCGTGAGCAAGAGCTATCAGCTCCAGACAGTCAAGATGCGTCAGTCAAGCGGATGGACCACTATCCGCGTGTCCAACTTCCGTAAGGTCAATCTCTCAGATTCCCATTTCCGGTTCAACAGCAAGGAATATCCCAATGCTGAAGTTATCGACCTGAGATAATCCCCAACGGTCATTATGCGGTTTAACGCCCACGGTAATTTTGCCGTTTAAAGACATTTCATCAAGAATATGAACAAATTCCAGGTTTACCGTACTCTGCGTCGTCATGTCAGACTCTCAGAACGTCGCAATGTGGCTTTCGAGACCAACAGCATAGCCAAGTTCTTCATGATTCTTGGCGGTGTGATGCTCGTCTTGTATATGATGTTCATAGCCGTCCTGTTGTCGCTTATAGCCAACGACTCCACCACTTTCACGGCTCCCCAGTTCTTCTTCTCCATACTGCCGTTTCTGCTTGCTGTAGACTTTCTGGCTCGCTTTTTCATGCAGCACACTCCGTCTCAGATGGTGAAGCCCTATCTGCTGCTGCCTTTGCGGCGTTACGACTGCGTAGACTGTTTCCTTCTGTCGAGCGTCTTTTCTTATGGCAATCTCCTGTGGCTGTCAGTCACTGTGCCATTCTCTCTGATGAGCGTATTGTTCGGCTATGGCCTTTTCCCCACATTGTTTCTTGTGTTGGGCTTCCATCTGTTCATCGTGTGCAACAGTTTGTTCTATATGCTCTGCCGCACACTTGTCATAGAGCGAGCCTGGCTCATCCTGCTGCCTCTTCTTGTCTATGCTCTGCTTTTTATTCCATGGCCTGTAGGTGGCATCACCAAGCTGTTGTCCGTATATTCCGGCATCGGAACCCTTGTGGCAGACTGCAACCCCCTTCTGTTCCTTCTTCTCTTTGGTCTTCTGCTTGTCCTGTTCATGGTCAACAGAACGGTACAATACCGTTGCATAAAATCCGAGACACAGGCAGAAAAAGAACTCAATCTGCGCTCCATCTCCTCATTCGATTTCTTCGACCGTTTCAATCAGACCGGCGAATATCTGAAGCTCGAGCTCAAGATGGTGCTCCGCAACAAGAACATGCGCAAGACATTCCTTCTGCAAATCGTTTTCGTGGTGATATTGAGCCTTCTGAACTCATTCACCGATATCTACGACGATGACTTCTCCACCCAGTTCTGGAGCGTCTATCCCTTCATCCTCGTCGGTGTCAACCACGTGCGCATAATGAGCTACGAAGGCAATTTCATCGAATGCCTGATGGTGAGGAAAGAGAATATCCGCAGTCTGTTGGAAGCGAAATATTACTTCTATTCCGTCGTTCTCCTTCTTCCCCTCCTGCTCATGCTCCCCACGGTGTTCACGGGCAAATACAGCCTCCTGATGCTCGTCTCGCTGATGATATTCACAGCCGGACCGTTGTTCTGTCTGTTGATGCAGCTTGCCGTTACCAACAAGCAGACGCTTCCTCTCAACACCAAGCTTACGAAGAAGAGCGGTCTTGAAACCAACTATATCCAGGTGGTCTATGAGGTTGTAGCCCTTTTCGCCCCCTCATTCATCCTCCCTATGCTCAAGATGTTTTTCAGCGACACGATGACTTATATAATCCTGATGGCTGTAGGTCTGGCATTCATCTTCACCCATAAATACTGGATAAACAACATATACGTGCGCATGATGAAGCGGAAGTATGCCAACCTTGAGGGCTTCATGACTTCCCGATAGTGTAGTTTTGATACTAGTGTAAACGTTTACGATAGAAAGCCGGCTGGAGCATAATCTCTTTGCCGGTTTTTTTTCTTATTTTTGCCGATGCAAATCAGAAACACTCCACGAGGAACACAAGCGTCCTCGATGTCTGTCGGACTTCTTTATGAAAGGACGATAATTATATAGAATTAATCTACCGAACAAATCTTTAAATTAAAAAATGAAAAAAAGAATCATTGCGGTTTCACTGGCATTGATGTCATTGTGCCTTTCGGCAAATGCTGATGTCGTGCAAACCCTGACCATCAACGGTCAGACGGTTGAGAAAACCGTCACCCAGCTCACTTTCAGTGGCGACAACGTAGTGTTGCATTTCGAAGGCTCTGAGGAGTCATACGCATTAGACGATGTCGTGTTGGATTTCAGCGACGTTTCATCAATCAACAGTATCAACACTTTCAAGCTTAACGGTCTTGTTGACGGTCGTCTCGACATCTCCGGTCTTGCTGCAGGCACTCCGGTTGCTGTCTTCGACATCTCCGGTAAGAAGATGGCTTCTCTCAGAGCAGGCGAGGAGACCACACAGGTCAATGTCGGGGATTTCCGTTCGGGAGTCTACATCCTGAAGGCTGGCACGCAGATCGTGAAATTTGTAAAACGCTAAAACCATCACTACGAAATGAAAAAGTTACAATCAATACTCACAGCATTCCTGTGCATGCTGTTCGTCAGTGCTTCAGCACAGACAAAGAGTGACCTGACCACTAATCGAGGCTCACTCACTCCATCCACAGGCAACAACGTGCCGCTCAACGTGAACAAGAACCAGATGCGCCTCACGCTCACTTCAAACGACGTGAAGTATTACAACACCGAGTCTATATCATCCGTAGACATCAATGGCGGCAACATCACCATCAACCCCCTCAGCGGTTCAGCATCCGACGTGTATTCGGGCAATGTCAGCCGCATAGCCTTTGCCAAGGCAAAAGAAGGCGGTGAGAGCGGCGACATCAACAATCCTGCCGGAGCCATCAACATCACGGAGTCTAAGGGCTGGCTTGAGAGTGCCTATGCCAAATGGGCACCATTCTCCGGAGCAGAATCCTACAATGTGTATTGCAACGACAAGCTCATCGACAAGCAGCTCGTACGCCTCTATCCGTCGTATGTGCGTGCCGACGTGCTCGGTCTTGCTGCCGGAACATATTCGCTGAAGGTAGTTGCCGTTGACGCCAACGGAAACGAGATAGCCAGCTCGGCAAGCTACGTAACAAACCTGAAAGTGAAGAACTACAGCCGTGAGGGCTTCGCTCAGTTCAAGAGCGGCGCTAACGGCGTTGGAGCCTACAATACCGACGGCACGCTGAAAGCCGGAGCCAAGGTGTTCTACGTTACTGCCAAGACAGCCAAGACAATCTCTACCGACGTTGCCGGAGCCGGCACCTGTACCGGTATCCAGGCAATCATCGACGGTTATCAGAAAGGTCAGGACAAGACACCTATCGCTTTCCGTTTCATCGGACTGGTGAAGAAGTCAGACCTCGACAAGGTGTCAAGCTCTGAAGAGGGTCTTCAGATCAAGGGCAAGGGAGAATACAGCGAGATGAACCTCACATTCGAGGGCGTGGGCGACGATGCCACAGTACACAGCTTTGGATTCCTCTGCCGCAACGCTTCGAGCGTGGAGTTCCGCAATCTTGCCATCATGCGCTGCATGGACGACTGCATCTCTCTCGACACCAAGAACTCCAAGATCTGGATACACAACATGGACTTCTTCTATGGTCCTAACGGAGGCGGCGACCATGCCAAGGGCGACGGAACAGTAGACCTGAAGGGCGACTCACAGTATCTCACCATTTCATACAACCGCTTCTGGGATACCGGCAAGAGCTCTCTCTGCGGTATGACAAGCGAGAGCAAGCCAAACTATATCACATATCAGCACAACTGGTTCGACCATGCAGACTCCCGTTGTCCGCGCATCCGCACTATGAGCGTTCACGTATGGAACAACTATTTCGACGGAGTGGCAAAATACGGTATCGGAGCTACAAGCGGTTCGAGCGTCTTTGCCGAGAACAACTATTTCCGTTCTACCAACAAGCCGATGCTCATCTCCAAGCAGGGTTCCGACGTGAAGTACGATCCCAAGGGCACATTCTCAGGTGAGGATGGTGGAATCATAAAGTCTTTCGGCAACGTATTCGCCGAGAAGACCTCCAACTTCTCATTCGTCACCTATCAGCAGGACAACGTGAACTTCGATGCCTACGAGGCTTCATCACGCGACGAGCAGGTGCCTTCGTCAGTAAAGACACTCCAGGGTGCCACTTCATACGACAATTTCGACACCAACGCCTCTCTGATGTATTCATACAAGGCTGATGCTGCAGAGGATGTACCTGCTGTAGTCACAGGCTTCTATGGTGCAGGACGCATCAACCACGGCGACTTCTCATGGGATTTCACAGGCAAAGACCAGTCATACGAATACGACTCAGCTCTCGGTTCAGCCCTCGACAACTACAAGACCACACTCGTGAAGATCTATGGCGAGGGAGGCAACTCCTCAGAGACAGGCGGCACACAGCCTGGTGGCGGTTCTGAAGGCGGTTCCGGCTCAGAGACCGGTGGCGGCAGCACTACCGTAGAGGGTACCGTGCTCTGCACCTTTGAGGGCAAGACACCATCAAGCTCACTCTTCACTGTTACTGGCAACTACTCCACATCAAAGGGTACTGCCACTATCGACGGCACTACCTACAACACCTGTGTGAAGATGGAATCAACCACATCAATCACTTTCACACTTGCTGAGAGCATGAAGGCTACTTTCTATTTCGCCGACACCGAGACAGCCTCGTTGAAGGTAGACGGCGAGAAGAAGACTGCAACCGTGAGCTGCTATACAGAGACTCTCTCTGCCGGCGCCCACGAACTGACGAAGGCAGATTCACACAATCTCTTCGGAATAAAGATTGAACCTCTGAAATAACCCCAAAAACCGATTTGGGTTGAAAAAAAAAGAAACGGAGTGTTGTATAT
>NZ_FR892550.1:20367-22679 GCF_000436015.1 Prevotella sp. CAG:592
ATATTTCAACACTCCGTTTGTTTTTTTTCTTTGTTTATTTTATTCCCAATCACATGCTTCCATACATCTTCAGAATGTCCGGCGAAGGCATTACGGCGTTCACCTCTTTTATCCACTCTCTGCAGCTGTCCGTTTCGCTAATGCTGCTGAATGTCGCTTCCATGCCGGTCATTCCCCACATCCGCTCGAAAGGCTCCCATCTGGGGCTTATCTGCAGCAGGGTGGCGATAGAGTCAGCCAGCAGCGTCGCCTTCTTGGCATCGGGGTCTACGGGCTTCAGATCCTCTCCCAGATATCCATACGCCATGAGTATTCCCCACAACACCTGTGCTTCGGGAGTGTCGAGTGGCTGTGCCACGATGTTCTCGCTTTCGTTTTTCATATATTGTCTTGTTCCAATTTCTTTCTCTTATGTATTTATTCCCCGACGCTCGTCTTATGGTATACCCCAAAATCCTTGTCTTGCGGTATGCCCCAAAACGCTTGTCTTGCGGTATGCCACAGAACGTTCGTCAGCCGGTCCTGTCATTCTCAGAGCAGTCCCATTCCTTTCAGCTTGGCTTCTATTGCAGCCACTCCTCCTTCCACGTTGCTCTCTATGTTGAGAGGCATTACGGGGTCGTGCAGCGACATACGCAAGAGCCACCAGCCCTTTTCCCCGTCGTCAGTGCAGCTCACTCTAAGTCCCTCGTAGTTGGGTTCCACAATAGTCCATCCAGCCATTCCTGCGACTTTCGCCTTCATGTCTTCCAATACTTCCGTTCCCTGCGCCTTGAAGTCGGGTTCCGTCAGCTTTATCCTTATCTCCTTGCTCTCCTTCGGCTGCTTGAGAGTGGCAATCATCTCGTCCAGACGCTTGCCCTGCCTGTATAGCTTAGCCGCATTTACGATGAGCTTTGCTGCCAGATAAGCTCCGTCGTCCAGGAAATGGTTCTCTCTCAGTGCTGCGTGTCCAGATGTCTCTATTGCAAGCCAGCATTCCTCACCGGTCTGGTTGAGCCTTATCCCCTCGTTTATCACGTTCTTGTATCCTCTGCGGAAGCGGTGGTGCCTGCCTCCCAGTCGGGTGATGAATTCAGCCAGTCCGTCACTCGTCACTGAGTCTGTCACTATCGTGCTCCCCGGGTGCTCCTCCAGTATCACCGATGCTATGAGCGCTATGAGCGCGTTTCGGTTTATGGGCTCCCCCTTGTGTCCGATGATAGCCGAACGGTCCACGTCGGTATCGAATATCACTCCCATGTCAGCCTTGCTCTCTTCCACAGCCTTGCATACCGAAGCCATAGCCTCTGCGTTCTCCGGGTTCGGTATGTGGTTAGGGAAGTGTCCGTCCGGCTCCAGAAACTGGCTTCCTTCGGTCTTGGCTCCCAATGATTTGAGTATCTTCTCGAAGAATCCTCCGTTTCCGTTTCCTGCGTCCACAATGATGTGCATTCCCTTCAGCGGTTGAGAGAATTCGTCGGCGTTCACTCCATGGCAGATATAGTCGGCGATATGCTTTGAGTATATGGTCATGAAGTCGAGCGTCTTGCAGCTGCCTTCAGCTCCGTCGTATGCATATTCTCCGCTTTCGGCTATGTCGAGAATCGATGTTATGTCTTTCTTGTCGAGACCTCCCTTGGGTGTGAAGAATTTCAGTCCGTTGCGGTTGAACGGCAGATGGCTTGCCGTCACCATCACTGCAGCAGTGGCTTTCAGTTGCTCGCTGATGGTGGTCATAAACATAGCCGGCGTTGACGCCAGCCCGCAGTCCACCACGTTTGCTCCCGCCTCTTTGGCTCCCTTCACGAAGGCTCCTTTAATCATGTCACCTGAAATGCGGCAGTCCATTCCCACGGTGATTGTGGGTGTGTTTGTGCCTGTGGTTTTTCTGGTCCAGCAAACGAAGGATCTGGCGATAGTCTCCACCGCCTCTTCCGTGAGGTTCACGTGCTCTCCTTCAATACCTTCGAGAGCCACTCCTCTTATGTCCGAACCATTCTGTAGTTTTTTCCAATTCATAGTCGTGTAATTTGTGAATACCTATTATATATATGTTTTGAATAGTTGAGATTGTCTTGTCTTATGTCGTTCATGATCGTTTGGAAACATCGTTGCGTATATGTTTTCAATGGTCATTGCCCGTACTGTCATGGGCTGCGGATTCATGTGGCCGCAATCATGGATTCATTTGCCCGGATGGGCTTTTGTTCTGGCATAGGTAGTAATTCGTGTGCAAAGATACGATTTTTTGTCAAGATTGCCAATCATGCGGTGGCTTTTAATTCATAGAACCCTTTCTAACCTTAAACCCTTTCTAACCTTAAACCCAT
>NZ_FR892551.1:0-8495 GCF_000436015.1 Prevotella sp. CAG:592
CCTCCCCCGTAGGGGAGGGACAGATACTATTGCTTTTGATAAACCACTGATAATCAGACGACTACTGACGATAATATTACTTGCAAGGATATCTGTCCCTCCCCTACGGGGGAGGCCAGGTGGGGGCTGATGACAATTGGCGGAGTTATATTAATAATTTACTGCGCAGCAGGTTTATCTTGGTTTTTGTCTGAAAGGCATCAGGGTGGGTATCCTGGTTTTTGTCTTATATAAAAGTTGTTACTCCGTGATGACAAATCCGTGTTCCTAGAGTGATATCCGCTTTCTATTTTAGACCTGTGACTGTCGCCGAAGGCTGATGGGCACTTTATTCTCACTGTCATGGAAAATGGAAGATTTTGGGCACTACTTGAAAAGAAAATGTGCCCAAAAATGGGACAAAACAAGACTGGAAACCACTGTAAGCGGAGAGGAACGGCAAATGCCTGAAGCGGGGACACAACGACAATACTGAATGACTGTATCAGTGAGCAACAAGACCAAAGAACTGAAGGAACCGGTTGTATTACAAGGTTTCACTGCCCAAGAAAAAAAAGAGTAGACATCAATACAGCAACAAAATAATTTCGCAAACAGACGTTCAAATGTTAATCACTTTGAAATATTGCAAGCATATCAATAAGAATGACTATCTTTGCAAAATGTTGGCCCTGTTACACTAGGCTGCCGACAAACGATAATAATTACCACATTAACAGAACCATAAAAAACGATATGCAAACAAGCGTAAAGCCCGCTGAGGGCAAATTAGGAATAATGATTGTTGGCAACGGTGCCGTTGCCACGACATTCATGACAGGTGTGCTGATGACACGCCGCGGTCTGACCAAGCCCATCGGCTCCATGACACAATACGACAAGATACGCGTAGGCAAGGGAACCGAGAAGAAATATCTGCACTACAAAGACATCGTGCCACTGGCAAGTCTCGACGACATCGTGTTCGGCACATGGGATGTATACCCACAGAATGCCTATCAGGCTGCGATGTATGCCGAGGTGCTGAAGGAGAAAGACATCAACCCCGTGAAGGACGAGCTGGAGAAGATCAAGCCTATGAAGGCCGCCTTCGACAAGAACTACGCCAAACGCCTCGACGGTGACAACGTGAAAGACTGCAAGACGCGTTGGGAGATGGTGGAAGCACTGCGTGAAGACATCCGCAACTTCAAGAAGGAGAACAACTGCTCACGCATCGTGGTGATTTGGGCTGCCTCAACGGAAATCTACGTTCCGGTGGACGAGAAGATCCACTATTCACTCGAAGCCCTGGAGAAGGCGATGAAGGAAGACGACCGCGAACACGTGGCACCATCAATGTGCTACGCCTATGCCGCCCTCACCGAAGGAGCACCGTTCGTCATGGGTGCACCAAACACAACTGTCGACATTCCAGCAATGTGGGAACTTGCCGAGAAGACGAAGATGCCTATCTCGGGCAAGGACTTCAAGACCGGTCAGACCCTCGTAAAGAGCGGTTTCGCCCCAATCATCGGCACCCGTTGCCTGGGACTGAGCGGATGGTTCTCTACAAACATCCTCGGCAACAGAGACGGTCTCGTGCTCGACGAGCCGGCAAACTTCCACACCAAGGAGGTGAGCAAGCTATCCACACTGGAGACAATCCTGAAGCCCGACGTGCAGCCCGATCTCTATGGTCACGGCAACGACGAGGACACACAGTATTATCATAAGGTGCGCATCAACTACTACCCTCCACGCAACGACAACAAGGAGGGCTGGGACAACATCGACATCTTCGGATGGATGGGTTACCCAATGCAGGTGAAGATAAACTTCCTCTGCCGCGACTCCATCCTCGCAGCCCCTCTGCTGCTCGACCTCTGTCTGCTGAGCGACCTCGCCGCAAGAGCCGGACGCTATGGCACGCAGCGTTTCCTGAGTTTCTTCCTCAAGAGTCCTATGCACGACTATACCAAGGGCGAAGAGGCAGTAAACAACCTATACCAACAGTACACAATGCTTAAGAACGCCATCCGTGAGATGGGTGGTTATGAAGCTGATGAAGAGATTGACTAATAAACAAAAGAAGACAATATTGTGGTCGCTACCAGTAGTAATACTGGCAGCGATTGCTTTTATTACGGTACCCTCGCTGCTGCCCGAAAGCTACGACAGCATGAAACGGAGCGTGGTTACCGTAGAATGCGGTGAATACTACGAGATTCTGAGCCGTGGCAGAGTGATAGCCTGTTGCAACGACATCAATGCCGACACCACGCTCCATGCCGTTAGCGTAAAGCCCGACAGCGACACGGAGCGCAAGGCCATGGTGTGCGGATGCTGGATAAACAGGTTCACATTCATGCCCTCATGCCAGGGCCGCATACTCACCGTCAGTCCATTTTCCACCGACGCAAGACTGATTTCCATGGCAAACAGGAACATCGGCACCCTGATTGAGAATACCATCAAAAGAGCCGAAGATATGCTTGCCACCGACATGAAGAGGGAGACCGAAATGGATTATTATCTGAATACCCACAACGTGAAAGACGAAGGATACAACGCCATCGCCGCATACGCTGAGGAGAACAAGAAGAAAAAAGACAGTCTGCAGCACAGCATCAACCTGCTGAAATCGCTGCAACAGAAAAAGGGACTCAAGATAAGGCGCAAAAGCAGATATACGCTGGTATACCCCGTCAACGCGAAGAAGGCGAACAGAATAGCATGCCGCATCCTGCCTGAGGAGTCGGGAAAGACATCAAGAAGCACCATCGTGCTGCAGACGAAAGGCAAGTTCATGCCCGAAGATGCAAACAGCCTGTACGGATTCGACGTGTTCTGCCTTATCCCCGAAAAGGGCGACACCATATCCATAGCCGGAGTCTTCGGACTGACAAAGAACAGTCTGCCCAGCACAGCGCTCCAGAAGCCAAACATCTTCAGAGGCACCACCATCTCAACCGAGCGCCATGCCACACCAGAGCTGCTGGCTCCCCAGGGCGCGCCGATATTCAACCGCAACGGATATTTCATCGGAATAAACAACAAGGGAGGAATAGTGAAATGAAAATATCCCACCTTATTATATATGCCTTGACGGCACTCGCCATCATCTCATGCAAAGACGGCAAGCCCATCGACACCGTGACCCTATACCACGGCGACTACTGCTACCGCGGAGAGATGGCACACGGCAAGCGGAACGGCTACGGAGTGTTGTCGCTGAAAGACAGTATCGTGTACAGCGGAATGTGGAAAGACGGCAAACGCTGTGGCTACGGCACTACGACCGACTCTCTGGGCAGACGAATCACCGCACTATGGCACGCCGACACGATAGTGAGCGGAACGCGAGAGGACTCTCTCGGAATATACCACGGAGGATTCAGTGAAGACCTGCTTGCCGACGGACACGGCATATGGAGAAATGCCGACGGAGAATTCTATACCGGCCAGTGGACCGCCGACCGCCGCAACGGTTTCGGCTGCGGAGTGGCAGAGAACGGCAAGGTGAAAGCCGGCGACTGGCGGAAGGACAGATACCGCGGAGAGAAGATGGTGCATACAGCCGACAGGATATACGGCATCGACGTGTCGAGATACCAACACGAGAAGGGAAAGAAGAAATTCCATCTCGACTGGACAAAGGTGCGAGTCATCGGACTGGGTTCCGGAAGGAGAAGTGCCGGCGACATAAACTACCGCATCTCATTCGCATACATAAAGTCAACGGAAGGCGTCACCGTGCGCAACAGATATTTCGCCTCCGACTATGTCAACGCCAAGAAGAGAGGCATCGCCGTAGGGGCATACCACTTCTTCTCGACAAGGAGCAGTGCTGCGGCGCAAGCGCATTTCTTCCTTAGACACACGGCTCTGAGAGTCGGCGACATGCCTCCCGTTCTCGACGTGGAGCCAAGCGACGCCCAGATAAAACAGATGGGCGGACCGGAAGTGATGTTCCGTGCCATCAGGACATGGCTCAACATCGTGCGCAACGCCACCGGCACGAAGCCCGTGCTCTACGTGAGCCAGAATTTCGTGAACAGATATCTGTCTGCCGCTCCCGACATCAAGGGCAATTACCCCGTATGGATTGCGCGCTACGGACAATACCGTCCTGACGTCAGGCTCGCCTTCTGGCAGCTCACGCCCTACGGCAAGGTGAGAGGAATACAGGGAGACGTCGACGTCAACGTGTTCAACGGATACAAGGAGCAGTTTGCCGAATTTCTGCATAAGGAGACGATAAAGAAATAAACGCCATGCTACCTTTGCCCCTGCCTGCCACACGGCAGAAAAATGGCGCAAGGAAGGGAATAACAAAGAAAATAAAACTACATAAAACGACGATATGAAGAAAAGCAAATTCAGAACATTAGCCACGCTGATTGCACTGGCTTGTTCCAGCGTAGCATCCCTGGCGCAGATTCCAGAGGGCTACTACGACTCACTGAAGGGAAAGAAGGGTGCAGAACTGAAAAGCGCAGTCCACGACATCATCAAAGACGCCAAAGTATTGAGCTATGGCTCTGGTAGCGGAAAGACCTGGTGGGGATTCTGGATTACCGACCGCACCAGCGACGGACGCTTCATCGACCGCTACTCCAATGAGAGCACATGGCCGATGAGCACAAGCCAGGGAGCAGCGGGAGCCGGAATGAACATCGAGCACTCGTTCCCCAAGAGCTGGTGGGGAAAGACAGAAAACCAGGCATACAAAGACCTCTACAACCTCATGCCCTGCGAGAGCAAGATAAACAGCAGCAAGAGCAACTACCCGATGGGCGAAGTGGTGAGCGGCGACACAGGAAACGGATGGACGAAGGTGGGCAACGGCAACGACGGCAAGAAATACTGGGAGCCTGCCGATGAGTGGAAAGGCGACTTCGCACGCGGATACATGTATATGGCAACCTGCTACAGCGGACTGCCCTGGACGGGAGTGGGACTGCAGATTCTGGAGAAGAACGACTACCCCACCCTACAGAAATGGGCTTACGACCTATACATAAAATGGGCAAAGGCAGACATGCCAAACGAACTGGAGATAACGAGAAACAACAAGGTGAGCGAGATACAAGGCAACCGCAACCCGTTCGTTGACTTCCCTAACCTGATGGAATATATCTGGGGCGACAGCATAGACTACGCCTTCGATCCTATGACCACCACCTGTTCGGACAACTACAAGGGCGATGACACACCTGTCACCCCTTCCGATGTGATTGCCTCATACGATTTCACCAAGGGCGAGTGTGGTTTCACAATCGAAGACGTGAACAATCCGCTTGACAACAGCAACATCTGGGTGATAACAGACACATACGGATGGAAGGGAACGGCATTCAAAGACAGCTGCCATGAGGCCGACTCTTATCTCGTATCGCCGGAGATAGACCTCACGGGCTATGAATCGGCAAAGATGAACATCAACCAGGCAGTGAACTTCATAAAGACCGACAACATTACAGACAGGCTCAGCGTGGAGGTGCGTTGCGACGGAACGGCAACGGTGCTCAGCGGTTTCACATGGCCTACGGGCGACAATTGGACTTTCGTGGAATCAGGTGACATCAGCCTCAACGAATTCGCCGGCAAGAAGATACGCGTGGCATTCAGATACACCAGCACCTCTACAATCGCCTCTACATGGGAGATTAAGAAGATGACAGTAAGCGGCAAGAAAATTACTGACGGCATCAGCGACGCCGCAACGATTACCAACTCCAAAGAGCCTCGCCTGACCTTCAGCATCAACGGCGAACGCATCACCGACACCGCCAACCACAACGGCATCATAATAGTGAAGCAAGGTGGCAAGAGCTGGAAAATCACAAGATAAAATGAACAGCTGACAATATTTGAATCACAAAAAAAACGGTCATTAGGGCATCATGAATTATATAATTCCGAGCAAGCCCTAATGACCGTTTTTTGTTTAACCCAAATCGGTCATTAGGGCTTGCTTGTATTTTGATCTTTTAGAAGAGTGGATTTAGTTGGCTTTTTAATGAGTAATAGCGGGCTATTGCGAATTAAAAACAAGCAAAAGACGCCTTATAAAAAGCAAAAAACTGCAAGCAGCAATATAAAATACAATAAACGGCCTAATGACCGTTTTGGGTTTAATTGTTCTTTTACTTGAGTATGAACTTCCTGTCATTGATGATGTAAGCACCCTTCTTCAGACCCTTCAGACTCTTCGCATTGAGCATCACAGCCTGACCGTCGAGAGTATATACATCATAAGAAGAAGCGTTCATCGCATTCTCTATCGCCTCTATCGACAATGAGAGGGAAGCAGTGTTGGAGAATGAACTCTCCGTAACGTTGCCCTGAGCGTCGGTGAATACAGCCGTCACATTGTAGTAGTGGTCGTCGTCGATACCGAAGAGATAAGTGTTGGCAGAAGGAGTGGTCTGGTAGATTGCGAAATACTTCGTTCCCTTAGGCACGAACACTGATATTTCCTTCCAGTTGGCACCCTCTGTAGAGAGAATCTGTCCGTCGGCAACATAAGTAGAACCAATCTTCGTGAAGCTGTCACTAATTTCCAATGACATAATATCAATGCTAAGAAGAAACCTGCAAACACTGCAAGAAAAGACAAATCGCAAGGAAAGGCTCCGCCTCTGGCAAACATTCAGACAGCGCTTCCTATCCAACCCTAACGGATAGCAAACGACAAGCATCTGACAGCGGGGAAACGGAATAATTCCCCATAATGCGCATCAAAAACACGGAATAATTCCCCAATATGAGGTCGGTTTTTATGGAATAATTCCCTTTTTTGACACCGTTTTTCATGGAATAATTCCCCAATGCTTGCGTAAGTCGCTTATTATTAGTACATTTGCAGAAACTCAATCCACATATCATGTTAAAGAGGAAGTTTACGGAACGACTGGAAAAATTCCTTACCAAGGAAACGCGAAAAATACTCCTTGTTAATGGTGCAAGACAGATTGGCAAGTCTTATCTGATAAGGCATATCGGAAAGAATCTGTTCAAGCATTTTGTAGAGATAAACCTGAAAGCCGATCAGGAGGGCGAACGCATCTTTGCCACGATAAGAAGCAAAGAGGATTTCTATCTGCAACTTGGCGCAATTGCCGGCGACAATCTCGGTAACGAGAATGACACGCTGGTATTCCTTGACGAGATACAGTCGTATCCGCATCTGTTGACGTTGCTGAAATTCCTGAACGAAGACGGGAAATACAGATATGTGGCAAGCGGTTCGCTATTGGGCGTTGCCCTATCGCAGACCCCATCGGTGCCAATTGGCAGCATATCCATAGAGCAGATGTATCCGCTGGACTTCGAAGAATTCTTATGGGCGATGGGATGCGGTGAGGAAACGATAGCAGGCATCCGCAAGTGTTTTTCATCACATGAATCACTCAACGACTCCATGCACAACTACCTGCTGCAGCAGTTCAGGATATATCTCCTTGTTGGCGGAATGCCTGATGCAATAAACAAATTCAAGGAAAACCGCAACATAGCCCAGGTAAGAGCCATCCAGCGCGATATCCATGCGCTGTATAGGATTGACGCCTCACAATATGACAATGAACGCAAGCTCGTAATTCGGAAAATCTACGATATGGTGCCTTCGAACATGGAGAACAAGAAGAAGAGGATAATAGTAAAGAACATAGAAGACACCAAATCACACAAGCAGTTCAGCGACTACGCTGAAGAGTTTGAATATCTCACGAATTCCGGAGTTGCATTGCCGGTGAATGCCCTCAGCAACCCGAAATTTCCACTTGCCGAATCTGAAAGCAAGAATCTTCTGAAACTGTACCTCAGCGATGTAGGACTGCTGACCAACCTGCTTTACGGAACAAACATCAAGGCTGTGTTGAAAGATGAGCGCAGCGTAAACTTGGGAGCGGTATACGAGTCGGCTGTAGCTCAGGAATTGCATGCACACGGGTTCTCGCTCCACTATTATGACAACAAGCAGAAAGGAGAGGTGGATTTCCTCATCGACGACTACGAACGCCTCACCGTATTGCCGATAGAAGTGAAATCAGGAAAGGACTACCGCATACACAGCGCACTGGACAAATTCCTTGCCACACCAGACTACAACATCAACCGTGGCGTGGTGTTGAGCAATGAACAGAAGGTACACTCGGACAAGGGCATCATATATATGCCGATATACTACTGTATGTTCTTCCTGCGCGACAACTCAAAAGAATCCGACACCATAATCCCGGAACTGACGCTTCCAGAACAAGCAGCTGATGACAAACAAGATCCTCTCTTCTGACAAACAAAATCCGAGCAAGCCCTAAATGACCGATTTAGGGTCTTATCGGCATAATCCGACAACTCTGAATTCTATTCATGATTGGCGGAAATCTGGTTATAGCAGAAAAGAGGGAAGCGTCTACAAGAAAGGAGTGAGGAAAACAGGCAGGAAGAGTGTTCTCGCCAGACTGCAATCTGGCCCTACAATCGAGTAGGAGGAAAACGAAGCAGTT
>NZ_FR892552.1:0-5330 GCF_000436015.1 Prevotella sp. CAG:592
TTTCAGTACGTGCGATAAGAATATACTGTTGCTGTCAGGTAAGACCTGCATAAAAACCCTATTCCGGTTGGTCTTTTTCCTTTTCAAATAGCCAAATCACAATCCTTGGCAAGGACAACAAAATGTAAAGAAAATGATTACTATCCGTGCCCAAGTGGGGCAAGCAGCTTGCCCCTGTTGAGAAAGCACCTTGCCCCTGTTGGGCAAGCACCTTGCCCCAAAATGGACAAAAGTATCCATGGAATGAGGCTTTTATGTCAATACAGATAGAACATCCTTTCCATCATCTGCCATTTCTGGGCAGACGTGGCATCGGCGGCACATTCCTGAAACATCGCCACATGGCGTTCCCATTCCTCCTGTCGGGGCAGGGTGGCAAGACACGCCATCGCCTCGTCCCAGCAGAAGTCAAGCGGAGCGTCGACGATCATCACCAGACGGTTGCCAAGGATGTATATCTCCATCTCCAGTATTCCCACTGCTTTTATTCCCTCTTCTATCTCGCGCCAGAAATGATCCTTGTCGTGAGCCTTGCGGTATTCCTTCATCAGTTCTGAGTCGTCTTTCAGTTGCATGGTCTGTACGAAACGCTTCGTTGGCTGTCCGTACTCCTTGCTCTTGTATCCTTCCGTGTTCATAATAGTATTCTGTTAGTTGTAATTATTCAATGCTTGCATATTAGCTTCTTTATTCACAATAAGGGTGTCATGTAAAGCGGAATATATGTGATACCTTCTTCCACCTTGTAGTCGGCTGCATGCAAAACCGTAGGAGAGGTCATGCATTCTCCAAACTTCTTCATACACTTTGTTATGGAAGACAATGTATAGTTCTTGCCACTTTTTACTTCTATCGGGCGAATATTATGACGTGTTGTCACTTTGTCTTTTTGGAGCAAGAAGTCTATCTCCATACGGTTTTCGGCTTCTTCGGATGACTTACTATAGAAAAAGAGTTTGTTGCCGCTGGCAGTCAGCATTTGTGCCACAATATTCTCAATGAGCATCCCTTCGTTCACCTCAAGTTTTCCAAAGAGCAGTTTCTGATAAATCTCTGACGAGACAATACCCTTTTCGTCAAAAGCGTGACTGATTAATAAGCCCGTATCGTTCATGTAGCACTTCAGAGTGGTACGGTCTTCATTCATCTTCAGTCCGATGTTCGGCTCAGTCGAGTTGTAGCAGATGTTGACAACTCTTGCGTCCTTCAGCCAGAAGAAAGCATCATCCCAATCACGATATTTTGCACCTGGTTTTAGAGCTGACAGACGGAACTTCTTCTCATGCGTTGAAAGTTGAGGAGGAATCTGATCGAAAACAGACACCACCTTGTCGGCAATCTCACTTGCGTAATTGAAGATGTCGTTACGGTAGATGGTCAGCACGTCGCGCTTGGCGGCATCTACGGCATCGAAATCTTTCGTCTCTACATACTTCTTGACGGCTTGTGGCATTCCTCCCACTATCATATAGAGACGAAATACATCCATAGCCTGACGATGGAAAGCCTGTCCCATTGGCTTCTTTTCTGCATACATCTTACGTATCAAGTCCATCAGCATGTCGTTACCAGTGGCCCATAGAAACTCTTCAAAGTCCATTGGGTACATCTGTATAGGGCGCTCTTCGGATGGTAGTACGATGCCCTGCGTATTTTTCTTAATGCTTACCAGCGATCCGGTCTCAATGTAGTCATATCTACCATCTTTCACCAAGAACTTGATGGCAGCTCTCGCCCTAGGACACAGCTGCACCTCGTCAAGAATGATAAGCGACTTGCGTTCGTGTAGCCTCACCTTGTAGTGCTGACTCAGATAGAGAAACAGCATATCAAGGTCTTCCAAATAGAGGTCGAACCAGTCTCTGACCATTTGCGGAGCCTTGTTGAAGTCGATGAGAATATATGACTCGTATTCATTCTTGCCGAACTCTTCTACGATATAACTCTTACCTATGCGTCGTGCACCCTCTATGAGCAATGCCACTTCTCCGTTTCTTTTCTCCTTCCAGTCAAGGAGCTGTTTGTATATTTTTCTCTTCATAGTAACGCCTTTTACACCTATTCAAAATATCTATCCCCTATGCGATACACCTTTTTGAGATTTTTGACTGTGCCAATATACACCTTTTTGAGATTTTTAATTGCGCATATATACACCTTTTTGAGATTTATCGCAGTGCAAATATACACCTTTTTGAGATTTTTTGCAAGTGTAACGTTGAAAACTTATTGGTGGTGCTATAAGACTGTTATTATTTGTGACTATATATTTGTTTGTTGCAGAATCTTCATATATTCGTCGTAGGAGATATGCTCGCCGCCCATGGTCTTCAGGTGAGGAGTCTCAAACTGGCAGTCGATGAGCTTGCCGCCATTGTCCTTCATGATGTGTGCCAACTCTATCAGCGCCAGTTTCGAAGCCGACGGCACGAGCGAGAACATGCTCTCACCGAAGAAAGCCGCTCCGATGTTCACACCGTAGAGTCCGCCTACGAGCCTGTCGTCCTTGTCCCACACCTCCACGCTGGCAGCGAAGCCCTGTTCGTGTAGCGCCTTGTATGCCTTTATCATATCTTCGCCGAGCCATGCTCCAGCCTCGTCGTAGCGCAGCAGACTGCAGTTGCTTATCACTCCGTCGAAGTCGCGGTTGATGCTCACGGAGTATTCCTGCTTCCTCATCAGAGTGCGCATGGAGTGGCTCACGTGTATCTTGTCGGGGAATATCACGAAGCGGTCCATGGGACAGTACCACCATATTTCCTTGCAGTCGCGGAAACTGTACCATGGGAATATGCCGTTGCTGTATGCCAGCAACAGGCGGTCGATGCTTAGGTCGCCGCCCACGGCAAACAGTCCGTCGTCTTCGCCCAGCCTCGGGTCGGGGAAGGCTATTGTGGAGTCTAATCCGAATATCATATTGTCAGTATGCCGTTACGGTTTGTGGTTTATGCATTATCTGCCGACTGGCTTTTTGAACCGCTTCTGACAGCCATCACGCCATTGTTGAAGTCCACTGCCAGAGTGCTGCCCTTCTTTCTCTTTCCAAACAGAATCTCGCGCATTATCAGCGGTTTCAGTTCGTGGGCAATCACGCGGTCAGCCTCTCTCGCTCCATATTCCTTGGTGAAACACTTCCCGAGCATGTGTTCGAAGGCAGCGTCGCTGATCTTCAGGGTCAGTTCCTTTGCAGCCACCTTGTCCTTCAGTTCCTTCAGCTTCTTGTTGAGGATGAGGCGTGCCATGTTCTTGTCCATCTCGTTGAACACCACGATGTCGCTGAGTCGGTTGATGAACTCCGGCTTGAAAGTCTTCTTCACCTGCTTCATCATCGCCTCACCTTTCGTCACATTTCCCGTGAATCCCACGTTGGCCTGTGCGGCGAACTGTGCTCCGGCGTTTGATGTCATTATGAGGATCACGTTGCGGAAGTCAGCCTTCTGTCCGCGGTTGTCGGTCAGACGGGCATAGTCCATCACCTGCAGTAGTATGTTGTATATGTCGCTGTGAGCTTTCTCAATCTCGTCGAGCAGCAGCACGCAGTTTGGAGTCTTCCTGATGGCGTCGGTGAGCAGACCGCCGTCCTCATATCCCACGTATCCCGCCGGCGAACCGATAAGTTTCGCCACGGCGTGTTTCTCCGTGTATTCCGACATGTCGAAGCGCACGAGCTCCACTCCGAGCACTTTTGAGAGCATACGTGCCACCTCCGTCTTTCCCACTCCCGTAGGACCGACGAAGAGCAGCGAGGCGAGCGGTTTGTCGTCTTCGGTGAGACCTGCCTTAGCCATCATCACCGCCTCCGTCACTTCGTCAATCGCCTTGTCCTGTCCGTAGATGCTTTCGAGCATCCTCTCGCGCAGGGTCATCAGCGCCCCGTTGTCTTCCTCCTTGAGAGCCGTAGCCTGAATCTTGCACACCTTGACGAGGATGTCGTCGATGAGGCTTTTCGTCACCCACGACCGGCGGCGGTTCTCCACTGGGTGTACCTCCAGATAAGCCCCCGCCTCGTCGAGAAGGTCGATTGCCTTGTCGGGCAGGCAGCGTCCTGATATATGCTTCGCACTGGCTGTCACGGCATATTCCAGAGCCTCCTTGCGATACGACACATTGTGGTATTTCTGCAGGCTCGGCTGCAGGCCGGTGACTATCTTTATCGCCTCCTCAACCGAAGGCTCCTTGATGTCGATGGTCTGGAAACGGCGCGTCACTGCACCGTCCTTGAGCATCTTGCGGTTGTATTCCTCATGCGTGGTGGCACCCACGAAGCATATTGCGCCGCTCTCAAGATAAGGCTTGAGGATGTTGGAGGCGTCGGGACCACCGTCGCTGCCTCTGCCGGCGCCGATGATGTTGTGTATCTCGTCGAGATAGAGTATGGATTTCTCCTTGCTCGCACCGTCGAGGATCAGTTTCAGACGCTTTTCGAAGTCGCCCCTGAACTGTGCTCCGGCGAGCAGCTGTCCCATGTCCATGCCGTATATCGTGGCACCCTTCAGCCTGTCGGGCACCTGTCCCTTGTTTATCAGGTTTGCCAGTCCGTATATCAATGCCGTCTTGCCTACGCCTGGATCGCCCACGTGCAGAGGGTTGTTCTTCTCCATCCGGCATATCACCTGTATCGTCCTGTCCAGCTCCTTCTCTCTGCCTATCAGCGGCGTGTGGGTCTTGGCAACTTCAGAAATGTTGGTCACAAGACTCTTCCAGTCTTCCGGACTCGTGAACGGCATCGGCTGGCCGTCGTCGTCAAACATATCATCGTCGTCGTCGAGGTCATCATCGTCGAGGTCGGGAGTGTCGTCTTCATATTCCAGAAACTGCGGATATGCTTCGGTGAGGTATTCCATGAATTCGCTCTCATGGTCTTCTATCGCGGTGTCAAGTATATAGGCAGCCATAGAGTCCTGCAGATTGGCGAGTGCCACAATGTATTCTCTCACGCCGGCGAATTCTTTCTTGAATCTCTTGGCTATGGTGCATGCGTTTTGTACCAGGTCAGTAAACTGTGCCGACGGAACGGGCACCTGGTATTTGCCAAACTTCTTGTCCTGGTCTTTGAGATATTTTGTGAGTCTTGCATGCAGCTTGTTGTAGTCCACTCTGCTCTTCTGAAGAGCCAGCTTGAACGGCTCCTGCTGTATCAGTCCCATCAGCAGATGCTCCGGCATTATGTATTCGTGTGCCATGCTTACGGCAATGTCCAATGCCGTCTCCACCGCTTTGTTTATGCTATGTGAGTTTCTTAATTCCATACTTTCCTTCTTTCTGTTTCCGTTTTGTCTTGTCTTTTGTGCCAAGTCTTAAACCCGAATCGGTCATTAGGCCGTTTATAG
>NZ_FR892553.1:0-1951 GCF_000436015.1 Prevotella sp. CAG:592
GTTAAATCAAAGTGTTGCGGAATTAAGGGTTAATTAAAGTCGCCTATCACCTTGCCCACCATCTTTATCTTTATATCAGTGAGCTTCAGAGTATGTTTCTGCGCATTGAGCGTGATGCCCGTCACGGCGTTTTCTCCGTTGCTTGCCTTTCCGGCAACGATGAGCACCAGTCCGTCGAGTCGCTTCATGGCATCATCGTCGGTCTGCATGATCTTCACCTCCAGGGGTGATGTCTGCGATTCCACTCCGTCTGCCGATGCCTTCACATCCTTCTGAACGAGCTGCACCTCGATGCCCTTGAGTTCCTTCTTGTCGGCATCCACCGGTATGACATCCAACGACATGTATGCAGGCACACAACTTGTCACGTTAGCCGTAGCCAGCAGATAAGCACCGTCTGCGAGCTTCATGTCCTTGATGTCGTCGTGCCATCCGTCGAGGGTGTCACGGTATTCTATCACCGCATTCTCTGCAAATGCCAACGGTGCGTCAACATGATACGAAGGCTGTATCACGTAGGTATGTCCGAGTTCGAAGCGTCCTTCCTTCTTGCTGTCTGCCATTGCCGTAGCGGTGAACTTGATGTTATCCGGTATGGTCTTTATGAGGTCTGACAGATTGCTCTTGGTGATTACCTGGTCGTAACCTTCCACTCCGTTTCCTCTGCGGCAGATGCACACATGGGTTGTCTTGCCGCCTGTCACACGTATTCCCTCTACATCCACCGAGGCTGTCTCGCGTCCGTTCTTGAAGGCTTTGATAGTACCGTTTACGACACCATCCACCTGCATGTCGTTGCTGATGTCGAGCGAAATCTGCGGATTATACAGGTCTGCCACCACATTTCCGTCTTTCAGGAAGTCCGGCACACCGGTGATGTCCACGTCACCGAGGTCGTTGAGGGCGATATCCGGGTTGAAGCGTCCTGTGGCTGCTTCGATGGTGAAGTTGTCGTTCTCATAGGTACAGGTGATCTCTCCTCCGACATTTCCTGCATCTGCTGCAGAACCGGTATATGGAGCTGAAACATTCAATACGATAAAGCCGTCAAGTTCCACATCCTTGCCGTTTATCTTTATTGAAGAACCTGGATATTCCTGCTTTGCCTTGAAGTCGATAGCCTTGATATTCACCTTTACCACCAGGTCTTTTGAGGTTGGCACATCATTGAAGACTACCTTTCTTCCATTTACAGTCGGCGTCATCAAACTTCCGTTGTCTGCCAGTTCCATATAGTTAGGGAATGTCAGCGAGAGTTCCTGGAACTTCGGAATGCTCCTCTTGATATTGTCATCGAATTTGAGTCTGAGTGTTACGGGAGCCTTCAATTCAGCCTTCTTCATTTCGATTACATCTGCCGGTTTCTCACCCTTGTAATGGAACTCCACAAGGTATCCTACGCCACTTATGTCGCCAACATACGAGTCATTGCGACGCACGCCTTTCGACTTTGTAGGCGATACGACACCTACAGGCACTGGAGTGATGAGGGGCTCGGACTTCTTCCAAACTACAATCTTGTCGATAAGCGGATGCACGGGGGCAACGTTTCCACCATCCTGGCGGAACACATAATCGCCGTTTGCAGCCTCTACTACACTTCCGTTTTCCTCGAGCTCCAAAATGTCGCCCAACTTGATGTTTTCGGTTGTGCTGACAGGAATCTGGAGTCCATCGCTTCCGATACCAATCGTGGAATCGATGTTTCCAAAATCATAGTCACTGTCTGAACATCCTGTGAACACGAGCGCACCTGCGACGAACAGTGCCGGTAGCAATCTCGCGGAAAGATTTGATTTCTTCATGTTATTTTTTTGTTGGTTATGTTGCAGTGTTGTTATAGTCAAGTCCACTGTGTCGTACTATATATCATGTCTGAATATTCTGTTGCAGAACATGCAGCAGTCCATTAACGTACCTGTTTTTATCAGTAGTCTAACTTTTCTTTGTT
>NZ_FR892553.1:1985-2240 GCF_000436015.1 Prevotella sp. CAG:592
TTTATTCTTGTGCAAATGTAATGAAAAATATGTTAAGACAATAATGTATGTCAAGATATTTTTCCATCTGTTTTTTTTGCATAAATTTTCCCCATGACGTGGGGAATGAAACCCCACATTAGGGGGTTCTGTTCCCCACGCTATGGGGGATTTTAGCTATATATTTTTGTCACCGGAATTATTTAATCCAACAAAGCCTCTAATCTAAAAAAATCCTAACAAGCCCTAACGACCAATCTTGGTTAAACCCAAAGC
>NZ_FR892554.1:0-19361 GCF_000436015.1 Prevotella sp. CAG:592
TCTTCTTCCGAGGTGCCGCCTGTCTTATATATATCCAAAAAACACGTATTCGTAGAATAGCATAGGTGCGAAATAGCTAAAAATGGTTAATATATTTCGTAAATGTAAAAATTAATGCGGATAATTGATTAGATTTGCAAATTGAAATTAAATGTGTAAGAGAAAGTATAACAAATATTAAACCTGTGAAGATGTTTTCATGGCGGGAAAGTCAAACTCTCGCTGTGGAAAAGATCATTAATTGACAACAGATTATCAACACGTATAGTGTGTCTGTATTAAACCGACGGGTGGGGAGTGTTCTCACCTTATGGTTATGATGCAATAGTCTGCCATTAATATAGCTGAAACTTATATACCTCTGTTGCATTAGATTAAATCTGAAGCTGCAGAACTTATGCTCCTATGGAGTTTATCTTAATTCAATAAATTGATATTCAAAACTTATAAGCTATTTTTATATTTATGAAGAAGAAGTACTTAAAACCGGATCTCGAGGTCATTGCGCTTGAAACATGCGTAACTCTGGGGGGATTCAGTACATTGGAAGGCAATCCTCCTGAGATAGATGCCAAAGAACATAATGCTGTTAGCGGTTTCCTCTGGGATGACATCCAGGAGGACGATGATACGGATGAGGATTTGCACCTGTTCTGACAAAACAACATAACCATATTCCCACTTTTCTTATTGGTGAACAGACATTGGCGTTCGCCAAAAACAGATTTTACGAATTAAACATTTTATCATGAATACATTTTATACATTGGCACTGACTTCTGTGTATATATTCAATTCGCAGGGGCAGTATCTCACCGTGGGTGACGATGGCAAGCCGGCAATATCAAACCGGCCGGTGAAGCTGAAAGTCTCCATGGTGGATGAGAAAGCTGATGCCGGGCGTATGAATTTCAACGGCAAAGACGTAAAGTGGATATTGAAGTCGTCTGCCGGCCAGTCATACACCTTGGGCTATCAGGACAGTGATGCCTACTCCACGGCATTTGTCTACGCACAGTCTGGAGCTATATCGACCTCGTATGAGGAACCAGACCCCACATTCGCTGCCGGACAATGGAAGGTAGCTGCCGAAGTTCCGTATCAGGAAGTGATTCTCGATGAGGCTCTGGATTATGTGCGCCCCACATTTTCAGAAGAGTATGTGGACGTGACGCTGAAGCGTAAATTCAAGACAGGACAGTGGAACTCCCTGTGTCTGCCTTTCCCTTTGTCGGCTGAACAGATAGCTGAGACTTGGGGTGTAGGAACCAAGGTGGCGTATCTTACCAGTGATAGCGATACCAAACTGTTTTTCACCTATCGCACAGACATTGGGGCAGGACAGCCTTGCCTGCTACAGCCTGAGAGAGTGAACGAAGACCAAACATATAAGTTTGCTGGCATTACCGCATCCTCTTGGTATGAGCGCGAAGGTAATCCGGGGTATACTGTAGGACAGACAAGGGTGACAGGATTCTTCTCTCCGACCCTCGTCAAGTCGAGGTCTTACGTTTTCAGTGCTGACAAAATTTATCATCTCACGTCAGATATGGAAGCCAAAGGATTCCGTATGTATTTCGAAGATGTAGCCGGTCCGCAGTCAGCTCGCGAACTGACATGGAGCGTTGATGAGAATCCATCAGAGACCAACGACATCTCTTCCGTTCCCAATTCCTCAAGCGCCACCATCGGCGATGTGTATAGCATCAATGGTCAGCGTGTTCGCCATCGTTCCAATTCAACGAAACTGACACCGGGAGTATATATAGTGAACGGCATAAAACTCATCGTGAAATAAAAACCAAGACCTTATGAAAACATACATAAAGCAACATATAGTCGCAGTAGCGGCACTGCTCGTTCTCATGGTGACGCAGGCGTTCGCAGCGGAGACAAACCTTCTGAGCAATTACACGCCTAACGGCTTGTCGTTCTCGAAGCAAACAACAATTGACTTCCAGAAACAGACATTCAAGGCTGTGCTCGACCTCAGCTCTTGCCAGAGCAGCACAACTTACGAGAATGTGCTCTCTATCGGCAATGATTTGCAGGACGCAAGTGGATGGGGAGGATCTGGCGTCTACGTAATCCACATCTTTTACACTAAGAGCAGCAATACCTTGCAGGTGAACTGCTTCAACGGTGGCTCAAGCAACACTTACCGTGAAGACCACACCAACATCTCGGGCGAAACTACTATAGAGTTGAACTCGAACGGTCTGTATCTTAACGATACGAAGATTTGCGATGCATCAAATATCAGCAATATCCTAAGCCTTACGTCTATTCTCTACGGCAGCACTCAGGGCAACACACGCTCATGGGCGACCTATAAGTCTGTAAGTCTTGTTACTGCAGGAACCACTGGCGGCACAACAACGCCCACAACCACAACATTCTCTGCACCCGTATACGGCTCTACATATTATATATGTCCAGCCGACTACCCGACAAGATGCTTCACCGTTACTACATCTAACGATGATGAGCAGATTACAGTGACCGCTAAATCAGACAGCAACACGGGACAGCAGTGGATAACAAAGCAAAGCAAATATTCCACTTCGTATCCTTGGCACATCGTAAATGTGATGTCTTCCAAGGCTCTTGACATGGCAGGCAACAACACTAATGTAAGGCCACTCCAGTGGACATCCGAAAACGATTACAATGGTGGTCAGGCTAACGTAAACCAAGAATGGAAATTTGATGAGGTAGATGCGACACAGCACACATATAAGATTTACGCTTATACACAGAATAAAACTTATTACCTCACATACGATGGAACCGACGGCGGCAAGCTTGGTCGTACAACAAATTCAAATAGAGCAACAGCCTTCGGCTTCATCAAAGTAGAGGGATCAACTGGTGGCGGTAGCACTGGTGGTAGCACAACATCTCCTAACGGTTCGTTCGATGTTAGCTGGATTAAGAATCAGAGCAAGGTGAGCGACCATAAGGAGGATGCACACGCTACATTCATCCCATACGCTTCGGTAGAGCAGATGAAGGCTGACGCCACTCACTACGCAGAGCCTTGGCAGCAGCCCGACGAGACAAAGGCTGAATATGTCAACCTCAACGGAACATGGAAGTTCAAGTATGTTGCAGGAACATCATATGGTCCTGGCTCAAGTGAGTTCCAGGCAAAGGACTATAACGACAGCGGTTGGGACGACATCCGTGTGCCGCTCTCTTGGGAAATGGCCAACTATGGCAAACCAGTATACACCAACGTTGGTTATCCGTTCAGCAACAACCCACCTAATGCGAACTCTGGAATGTCACAGTATGGCGTAACAGACCACAACGCAACGGGCTTCTATCGCCGTACCATCAACATTCCTGCGACATGGAAGGACAAGCGTGTGTTTATCCATTTCGACGGTGTATACAGCGCTGCTGTAGTATGGGTTAATGGCAAATACGTAGGCTACTCGCAGAGCTCTAACACCGACGCTGAGTTCGACATCACCGGCTTCGTAACTACCGGCGACAACCAACTCTCGGTACGTGTATATCGTTGGTGCGACGGTTCGTATCTCGAAGGTCAGGATATGTGGCACCTCTCTGGTATTCACCGCGACGTATATCTCGTGGCTACTCCGAAGGTGTTCGTGTCGGACCACTATATAACATCTTCGCTCAACAACGAGGCTACAAGCGGCAGTATGTCGGTGAAGCTGACTGTAGACAACCGCAACACCGTCTCTACAACCAAGACTCTGCAGGTGTCGTTGCTCGATGCTGACGACAATCAGATTGCTACCGGAACACAGACATACAGCGGAACATCAACAGCAGAAAAGACTGTTACACTCAGGGGTCTCAGCAACCTGCGTCCATGGAGCGCAGAAGATCCGTATCTCTACACCGTCGTTGTAAGTCAGAAGGACGAGAACGGAGCTGAGGAGATGGCGTTCTCTACAAAGTACGGCTTCCGCAACATTACAAAGAGCGGCAACCTCATCAACATCAACGGTAAGCGTGTCTACTTCAAGGGCGTGAACACTCAGGACACTCACCCTGAGTATGGTCGTGCTATAGATATGGAGACCATGATGAAGGACCTCACAATGATGAAGAAGGCTAACGTGAACACCGTGCGCACATCGCACTATCCGCGTCAGCCGAAGATGTACGCTATGATGGACGCTCTCGGCTTCTACGTGATGGACGAGGCTGACGTGGAGTGCCACTACAACCAGAACTTGTCAAGCAACAGCAGTTGGATAACAGCTATGGACGATCGCACAAAGCGCATGGTGCTGCGCGACCGCAACCACCCGAGTGTAATCTTCTGGTCGTTGGGCAACGAGTGCGGCGGCGGTAGCAACTTCTCTACTACATACAATACGTGTAAGAACCTCGACTCACGCTTCGTTCACTATGAGGGAGCAGGAAGCGGAACTAATTACTCCGACCTCGGTTCTAACATGTATCCAACCGTTTCGTCAGTAGGAGGAAACAGAAGCGGACTGAACGGCAAGCCTTACTTCATCTGCGAGTATGCTCACGCAATGGGTCAGGCTGTCGGTAACTTGAAGGAATACTGGGATGTGATTGAGGGTAGTAACGGTATCGTCGGTGCTTGTATATGGGACTGGGTAGACCAGTCGGTTTACGACCCTGCAAAGCTTGTTAACGGTAAGAAGAAGAGCGAAAACGGCTTCAACTACTGGGTGTCTGGCTACGACTACAACTCAACAAGCGGTATAAACTATGGCTTCCAAGGCAACTTCCTCAACAACGGTATCATCACACCAGACCGCACATGGACTGGCAAGCTCTCTGAGGTGAAGAAGGTGTACCAGAATGTGAAGTTCAGCGACTTCAGCGCTTCTGCAAAGTCTGTAAACATCGCGAACAAGTATGCGTTTATGCCTATCTCATCAGACAACTTCGACATCGCTTATCGCGTAATGAAGGACGGATATTTGGTGGAGAACGGCAAGCTCGAAAGCTTCAACACAATCGCAGCAGGTTCTTCTGCTACTGTAACACTGCCTATAACAACTGAAGTAGAGGGCAGCGCAGAGTATCTCGTAAACGTAGAGTTGCGCGTAAAGAAGCCGACAAAGGCGAACGTTGCCGATTGGACATCATGGGCTGAGGAGGGCTACAGCATCGCTGACGCTCAGTTCTCGCTCTCTGAGCAAAACATCTCTAACGGCACTGCTATGGGCACTGACGGCACAATGGGATTCCCAGTGCTACCAAGCTACACTTCTGCAGGTCGCTCGTTGAGCGTAAGCGGCAATACCGTAACAGGTACAGACAACAACGGCAAGGCATATTCTATTGTGTTCAATTCATCAGGCAAGATGACCTCATGGACATACGATGGCAAGAGCCTTATCGCTGAAGGTCCTGACTTCAACAGCTACCGTAAGGTGGACAATGACCGTAACTTCGAACCTTCGTTCAGCAATTCATCAAGCCTCAGCATCACAAGAGCACTCGCTAAGAGCGGTAACAACGCTACGATGTCAGTCGAGGGTTCGGCAACGGGCTGCAGCTACACCATCAATTATACATTCTATCCTGATGGCACTGTAGACATGAACGTGAAGTTCTCGCCAAGCGGAACACTCGCTCGCATCGGCTTGGGCATGCAGTTTGCTTCCGGCTTCGAGAATGTGGAGTTCTATGCCCGCGGTCCTCGTTCCAACTACAGCGACCGCAAGACAGGTTCTTATCTCGGCCGCTTCACCACTACGGTAGACGACATGGTGGACGAGATGATACACCCCCAGACATTCGGCGACCATGAGGATATGCGTGAGCTGATTCTCACCAATAGGGCTTCTAACGTGCAGATCGGAATCAAGGCAGGCGGAAGAGCATCATTCTCTCTTTCACACTACGACGAGACAAAGTGGTGCAAATCAGGCGACTCGATGTGGAACACTAATCTCCACTGGTACGACCTGACACGCTATCAGCAGGTTTATGCCCACTTCGACTATATGCAGCGCGGCCTCGGCAACAACTCCTGTGGTGGCGACAGCTGTCTGTCTGATTATGTGTGTCCATCTTATTCTTCGTGGAATAGCAGCTATGGTTACACATTGCGATTCACCCCACAATCAGGTGGCAATGCGCGGATAACAGAATAATATTTGCAGAAATATTCTCTGATTTGAGAATAAACGTCAATCCCAATCGGTCTTTATATTCAGACCGGTTGGGGCTAAAATAAAGAAACTCTCCCGATAGGCTACAGGCAAAGACTTGATGCTTATCGGGAGAGTTCTTTTTTTTGTGGATTAATCCAAGCTTATCAGTTGTTTTCAGGACGGAGCTGACGCACGGTCACTCCAGTGCGCCACATTTCGCTTTCGCGCATAGCCTTCAGTTCGGCGTTCAACTTCTCGCGATAGTCAGGCTTTGAGTTGCTGTCGATAGAAATCTGAGCCTCCTTTCCGGTCTTTACAGAGAGGTAGAGCCACTCCATGACAGGCTTGATGGCCTCGCGGAAACGCGGAGCCCAGTCGAGAGCGCCACGCTGGGCTGTAGTAGAACAGTTGGCATACATCCAGTCCATTCCCTTCTCGCCGAAGAGAGGCATGAGGCTCTGTGTAAGTTCCTCTATGGTCTCGTTGAAAGCCTCTGATGGAGAGTGTCCATGCTCACGGAGCACCTCATACTGAGCCTCGAACAATCCCTCGATGGCACCCATCAGCGAACCGCGCTCACCGGTGAGGTCGCTTGTAGCCTCACGCTGGAAAGTGGTCTTGAAGAGATAGCCCGAACCGATGCCGATGCCCAATGCCAAAGTCTTCTCCTCAGCCTTGCCCGATGCATCCTGATATACGGCATAAGAGCAGTTCACGCCACGTCCCTCGCGGAACATGGTGCGCAGAGAGGTGCCCGATCCCTTTGGTGCCACCATGATGACATCCACATCCTCTGGAGGCACCACACCGGTGCGGTCGTTCCAGTTGATGGCAAAGCCGTGAGAATAATACAGAGTCTTGCCCTTGGTGAGATATTTCTTTATCTTAGGCCATACCTGTATCTGACCGGCGTCTGAGAGCAGCATGCAGATCACGGTACCCTTCTCTGCAGCCTCCTCGATAGAGAAGAGACTCTCGCCCGGCACCCATCCGTCAGCCACTGCCTTGTCGTAGGTCTTGCCCTGGCGCTGACCAACAATCACGTTGAAACCGTTGTCGCGCAGGTTGCAAGCCTGGCCAGGTCCCTGGATGCCATAGCCAAGCACAGCTATTGTCTCGTTCTTCAATACTTCATGTGCCTTCTCCAAGGAAAACTCCTTGTTGGTGACTACCGTTTCGATAACGCCACCGAAATTCATTTCTGCCATATTTGTTTTGTTTTAGTTATGTGCCCTCAGACACTTATGTTCTTTTTACCTTATAACCATTAACGATCCAATGACCGTTAATGGTGTATTTTATATATACTGCTATCAGCCTTTATTATATCTTCTCGAACTTCAACATACATCTGACCACTTCAGCATCCACGGTCTCGGCGTTTGTCTTCGTTACCCTTACGCAGACCGTATCGTCGTCGCGCTCTTCGGTATAGAAATTCAGTTTGTCGCCGCAGTAGCTTTCTGCCACATACGCTATGTCGAAGCGTCTGATGCGGAATTTGCGGTAGTGGTCGATATCGAAGAGGTCGAGGATATGCTCGATGTATTTGATGCTGTTGATATGACCGTTCACGTCAACGTCGCAGTAATACGTGTCGATTGTCCTTGCGAGCTTCGCCTCCTTGCCCATCTTCACTCTCGACAGGCCTTCGATAGGGCATTCCTTGTCTTTCTCTATATACCGTTCTATCTCACCGTCTCTGATGGCGAGGATATTCAGCGGCTGTCTCGTTTCCGTGTCTATCATCGCCCACACGCTCTTGCCGTAGCCGTATGTGCGGCTGTCATCAGTGCTGCAGATGCGGAAGTTTCTGTTGGTGAAGAATCTCAAGGCGCTTTCCACCCATGTCTCCACACTGAACTTCTCGTATGCCGCCGGCATGTCGTCCATCTCTATCGCCAGTCGCGACAGCACCCAGGTCTTGTGGATGGGGTTGAGATAGTTCATACCGAAGTCGCGGTCGTTGGAATGGAAATCCGCCGCATTGAGCAAGTGGTTGCCCAGATGTCCCATGAAGAGCTTCTTTGAGAAGTCGCAATGGAACGGTTCCGACAGGAAGTCATATCTTCCGATTTTTCCTAATGTTGCCATTTTCTTCTATCTTTATTGGTTTTTCATGTTGTTCTCGCGCATTGATATCAAGTCGTTCACTTCTTCCACAGGATTCCTCGTTATGGCTATTCTTCCGCTTCGAGTATACTGCAGCACGCAGTTTCTTTCCTGCAGATTGGTGTAAAGGGCGATGATGTCTTTTGTCACGCCGCTCAGCATGGCTGTGCAGAACGTAGGGTTCACCTCGATGATCTGTGCGTCGGCACGGCGTATTATCTTTGAAATCTCCGGATTCTCCATCACGACAGGCGTTGACAGCTTGAACAAAGCATCTTCGCGGATGAATATCTGGTCGTCGGTATAGTAGTCGGCCTTTATCACGTCCACCTTTTTCTCTATCTGCTTCGTTATCGTCTTCACCTGTTCCTCGTCGCTCCATGTGGTGATGGTGTATTTGTGTACACCCTCTATGCTTGAAGCCGAAGCGTTGATGCTCTCGATGTTCACCTGTCTGCGGGTGAATACGGCGGTCACCTGGCTCAGCATGCCCACCATGTTTTCTGTATAAATGAGCAGAGTATATAATTTCTTGTCGTTGTCCATTTCTGTAGTCCTTTATTCTTTGAAATCCTCTTTTCCGAGAATCATCTCGTTGATAGGTTTGCCGGGAGGCACCATCGGCATCACGTTGTCCTCCTCCAAGACAGCACATTCAAGGACATACGGTCCGTCGGTGCTGAGCATCTTCTCTATTTCCCCCTTCAGTTCCTCGTGGGTCACGGCGAGTCCATACGGTATGTTGTAACCCTTGCAGATAAGCTCGTATTGCGGGTTCATCATCCTTGTGAACGACCTTCTGCCTCCGAAGAACATGTCTTGCCATTGGCGCACATTGCCGAGATAGTTGTTGTTGAGCAGGATAACCTTCACCGGTGTCTGCTGTTCCATAATGGTGCCGAGCTCCTGTATGTTCATCTGGAATCCACCGTCGCCGGTAAACATGCACACCGTGCGGCCAGGTGCTCCGAATGTGGCACCGATGGCAGCAGGCAGTCCGAAGCCCATTGTGCCGAGTCCGCCGCTTGTCACTAACGAGAGCGGTTTGGCGAATTTGAAATATCTGCAAGAGAACATCTGGTTCTGTCCCACATCATTCACCATCACTGTATTGTCGTCGGTAGCTTCAGCCACGGCGTTCACCACTTCTGCCATGAGCAGGAATTTGCCTTTCGGATGGATGGCAGGCTCTATCACACGCTCACGTTCCGTTTCGTACAGAGGCTTGAAACTGTCTATCCATTCTTTATGGCTGTTCTTGTGGACGAGAGCCGTAATCTTGGGCAGCGACTCCTTGCAGTCAGCAACGATGGCAATGTCGGTCTTCACATTCTTGTCAATCTCCGAAGCGTCGATGTCGAGATGGATTATCTTTGCCTGTTTGGCATAAGTAGCCACATTGCTCGTCACCCTGTCGCTGAATCTCATTCCTATGGCAATCAGCAAGTCGCATTCCTGTTCCTTTATGTTCGGTGCATAGTTGCCGTGCATGCCGAGCATTCCCATATTCAGCGGATGGTCGGATGGCAGGGCAGATAATCCCATGAGAGTCCTTGCTGCCGGTATGTCGGCCTTCTCCAGAAACTCCTTCAGTTCCTCCTGGGCATTTCCAATCTCCACACCATGACCGACGAGGGCAATCGGCTTCTTCGATTTGTTGATGAGCTCCGCCGCAAGCCTCGTCTTCTCTTCGTCCGGCTGCGGATAGGCATTATAGCTTCTGATGAAGTCGATGTGTTGAGGCTCATATTCAGTAAGAGCCTGCTGTATGTTCTTCGGGAAGTCGATGACCACAGGTCCTGGTCTTCCTGATTTAGCTATATAGAATGCCCGGCTGATAGCCCAGGCTATATCCTCCGGTCTTCTTATCTGGTAGCTCCATTTGCATATCGGCTGTGCGAGACAGGCGAGGTCTACCTCCTGAAAGGCGTCTGTGCCCAGAGCGCTGATGCCCACCTGTCCGGCAATGACCACAATAGGAGTGGAGTCTGTGAGCGCATCGGCAACACCCGTCACGGTGTTGGTGGCTCCAGGACCGCTTGTCACGATACATACTCCAACCTTTCCGCTCACCCTTGAATATCCTTCTGCAGCATGTGCCGCCGCCTGTTCATGGCGCACAAGGATATGGTTGAACACCTTGTTGTCGCCGCGGGTATAGTGGTATAACGCATCGAACACCGGCATTATCGCTCCTCCGGGATAACCGAAGATGGTATCCACCCCTTCGTTTGCCAATGATCGCATCAGCGCCTCCGCACCGGTTATCTTCTCTCTTGCCATTCTTCTCTTACAATTTGTTGATTTGTGTTTCGTGCTTCAATTCCAATCCGCTTTACGGGTTGGGGCTCACTGTGGCGTCAGCCTATTCTATTATTCTGACGCCACCCTTGTCGGCAGAGCTTACACTCTGTGCGTATGCCCTGAGAGCCTTGCTCACCGTGCGCTGGCGGGTCATCGGGCGTTGTTCCCTTGCCGCCAGTTCTTCGTCGGTCAGCTTCACGTTTATCGTTCTGTCAGGTATGTCAATCTCTATGATGTCGCCATCTGTTATCTTTCCGATGTTTCCACCGGCTGCCGCTTCCGGCGATATATGTCCGATGCTGAGTCCCGATGTGCCTCCGCTGAATCGTCCGTCTGTTATCAGCGCACATTCCTTACCCATGTGCATGCTCTTGATATACGAAGTGGGGTAGAGCATCTCCTGCATTCCCGGACCGCCCTTCGGTCCTTCGTGGGTTATCACCACGCAGTCGCCTTTCTTCACCTTTCCGCCAAGGATTCCCTCGCAGGCATCCTCCTGGGAATCGAATACCTTTGCCGGTCCTTCGAAGTGCCACAATGCAGGGTCCACTCCGGCAGTTTTCACCACGCATCCGTCCTGTGCGATGTTTCCGAACAGCACGGCAAGTCCACCGTCTTTCGTATAAGCGTGGCCGAGGTCGCGTATGCAGCCCTCGCTGCGGTCGGTGTCGAGCGTCTCCCATTTTTCGTCTTGTGATCCCATCCTGGTAGAGAACTTTCTTCCGGGAGCGCTGCGGTATATCCTGTCAGCCTCTTCGTCGACTGCAGATTTCGTGATATCGTATTTTTCGAGCTGTTCGCCGAGAGTCTTTCCGTCAGCACGTTTCACGCCTTTGTGTATCAAACCGCCCTTTGCCAGTTCGTTCAGAATTCCAAAGATTCCACCGGCACGGTTGCATTCCTGAATGCTGTATTTCTGTGTGTTCGGCGAGAGCTTGCACAGACAAGGCACCTTACGGCTCAACCTGTCGATATCGCTCATCGTGAACTCCACGCCGCCCTCCTGTGCCACGGCGAGCAGATGTAGCACGGTGTTTGTGCTTCCTCCCATCGCAATATCGAGAGTCATGGCGTTGAGAAAAGCTTCCCTTGTGGCAATGTTTCTCGGGAGCACGCTGTCGTCGCCATCCTCATAATATTTCATGGCGTTTTCCACTATCAGGTGTGCGGCGTCTTTGAAAAGCTGTATTCTGTTTTTGTGGGTGGCGAGAATCGTTCCGTTACCCGGCAGACTCATGCCGATTGCCTCTGTAAGCGAGTTCATGGAGTTTGCCGTGAACATACCTGAACAGCTACCGCAGCCAGGACAGGCACAACTTTCAATCTCCTTCAGTTCTTCGTCGCTTACGCTCTTGTCGGCACCGTTCACCATGGCGGTGATGAGGTCGGCGTTTGCGCCTTTCCAGCGTCCCGCTTCCATCGGTCCGCCACTGCAGAAAACGGTAGGTATGTTAAGTCTCATTGCCGCCATAAGCATTCCCGGCGTCACTTTGTCGCAGTTTGATATGCATATCATGGCGTCAGCCTTGTGGGCGTTAACCATATATTCCACTGAGTCGGCAATGATATCTCGTGAAGGCAGGGAATACAACATTCCGTCGTGTCCCATCGCTATTCCGTCGTCGATGGCAATAGTGTTGAACTCGGCGGCATAGCATCCCATTTTCTCTATTTCTTCTTTTACGATTTGTCCGATGTCGTGCAGATGAGTATGTCCGGGCACGAATTGAGTGAAAGAGTTGACGATGGCAATGATTGGCTTGCCGAACTGTTCGTGTTTCATTCCTGCCGCCACCCAGAGGGCTCTGGCTCCTGCCATTCTCCTTCCTTCGGTGCATACCGCACTTCTCAACTTATTCTTCATCTTATTCCTTTTTTAGTGTTAAGCTAATACCTCGTATTGCAAATTTGTGTTTGAGCGTTTATGATTGTACGCCAAAAATAATGCTATTGTTGTATATCGGGCAAATGCCCTTGCATTTGCCTACAAAGGTAATTGTTTTTCCGAACAATAGAACAAAATGACACACGTATTTTCTTTTTTAAGATACATTTAGAACAAAAAAACTTAAAAAAATAAAGAAATGTCAGAATAATGACACATTATGATATGAAGTGTGCAATGCGGATGTCAGCGTGTTATCTTGCCCTCAATATTATACACCTCCTCTTCGTCCGCCATATGTCGCAGCACACGTTCTATCGACGGCATGTCGAAATCGAGGGTGTAAAGTTCCTTTATGTGATGAGGCTTCTTGTCTTCGAGCAGTTTCAGAATGGCGAGTCTTATATCCTTGTCTCTCTGTTTGTCCTCTCTTGTTCTCTTTTTCTGTTCTATGCACACGTCACATTGTCCGCATCTCTCAGACCGTGTCTCTCCGAAGTAGTTGAGCAACTGCTGGCTGCGGCAAACCTTTTCGCTCTCGGCGTATGTCACCACAGCCTCAAGGCGCTTCTCAGCCAGTTTCTTTCGCCAGTCATACACTTTCATCGGGATGACAATCTCCTCGAAGTCAACGCGGCTTTGCGTATATTTGATGTGTGGTATGCTCTTGCGGGGTATGAAATGTATGATATGCTTTCTGCTCAGGGTCTTCAGTATTTCATGAGTCTGCTGGTCGTCCACACCGCTCTGCTGTGCGATAAGCGCCTCTTCGATATAGGCATAATCGGAGAACATGCCGCTGTAGTTTCTGAGTGCTGCCACAACGACGGCGTTCTCTTCATCGGTCATGTCTTTCAGGCGATAAAGGTCGTTGCGTCCGATGAGGAAACGCATCCTTGCCTTGTTGTCGCTTGCCTCGCTGTATTCTATGTATCCGGATTTTTCAAGAATCTTGAGTGCCGATTCCACTCTTGCCGGATAGTGTTTGAAGTTTCTGCAGAATTTGTCGAGGTTGAATTCGAAAGTCCTTTCGAAGCCGCAGCCCACGGCGAGTTGGAAGAAATACGCAAGATGTTCATACACGGTCTTGATATATTCCTTGTCAGGATACTGGTCGGCGATGCGGCGCTGCAGTATCGACTTGTCTCTGCCGTTGAAAAGCAATACGGCATAAGCCTTGTTTCCGTCTCTGCCTGCGCGCCCGGCTTCCTGGAAATAAGCCTCTATGGAGTCAGGACTGTCGATATGTATCACGACCCTCACGTCCGGTTTGTCTATACCCATGCCGAAGGCATTGGTGGCTACCATCACCTTCACCTTGTCCTCCTGCCACATTGACTGCCGCAAGTCTCTCACGGCATGGTCGAGGCCGGCATGATAGAAGGTGGCGCTGATATTGTTGTCGTTGAGATATTCAGCCACTTCTTTGGTCTTCTTCCTGCTGTAGACATACACGATTGCCGAACCGCTGAGCGATCGTATGATATGTGCAGCCTGTTCGAGCTTGTCGTCGGCTGTCCTGACGATATACGCTATGTTTTTCCTCATGAAGCTCATGCGGAATACGTTCTTTTCCTTGAAGTTGAGTTGTTTCTGTATGTCGTCGATGGCGGGTAGGGTGGCGGTGGCTGTAAGTGCGAGGACAGGTGCGTCCGGCTTTATCTTTCTGATTTCGGATATTGCCAGATATGATGGTCTGAAGTCATATCCCCATTGGCAGATACAGTGGGCTTCGTCAACGGTTATGAAGCTCACGGTCATGTGGCTCAGTTTGCTGAGAAACAATTCAGACGACAGTCTTTCGGGGGATATATATAATAAGGTGACGCCACCGAGCACGGCATTGTCGAGAATCTTCAGTATCTCAGTATGTTTCATGCTGCCATAGATGGCGTATGCCTTCACCCCCTTCTTCCTCAGAGCGTCTACCTGGTCTTTCATCAGCGCTATGAGTGGGGTGATGACGAGGCATACCCCCTCCATGGCGATGGCAGGCACCTGGAAGGTGATAGACTTTCCACCGCCGGTAGGCATCAGTCCGAGAGTGTCTTTCCCGGCACAGATGCTTTCAATGATGTCTCTTTGTATTCCTCTGAAGTCAGGGTAGCCCCAATACTCCTTAAGAATCCTGAGGTATTTGTCGTCTGCCATCTGCCAGTGTTATAATGTTCAAGCCTGTCCCTCTGTCGGCTGTATGTCTTCTATCTGCAGCTGCACGTCGTTGTGTTTGAAGATATTGTCCTCTATGGTGTATGCGATGTTGAAGCTGCGTTTCGACTTGATGTATCGTGCTGCGGCACTTTGTCCGAAGGCGATGCCGCTCATCACGTTGTTAGACTTTGAGTCTACGAGTTCCAGTTTGATGTGTTCCTGCTCTCTGCCCACCACCTTGCTCGTGCCGAAGTCGTATACGTTCATTGTGGCAAACATCGGTTTTGTGTTGCCCGGTCCGAAGGGGCCGAACTTCTTGAGTTCGCTGTGCATCTTCTTCGTGATGTCCTTCAGGTCTATCACGGCGTCGATGTTGAGTGCCGCTTCGGTGTGTTCCGGCAGTATATGTTCCTCCACGTATGCCTGGAACCTGTCTCTGAATTCCTTCACGTCGTCCCATCTCAGCGTCAGTCCGGCTGCATAGGTATGGCCGCCGAAGTTCAGCAGCAGGTCACGGCAGCTCTTTATGGCGGCATATATGTCGAATCCCGCCACGCTTCGTGCCGAACCGGTGGCGAGCTCGCCGTCGCGTGTCAGCACTACGGTAGGCCGCACGTAGATTTCCGTCAGTCTGGAAGCCACGATTCCTATCACGCCCTTTTTCCAGTTCTCGTCGTAGAGCACTATGCTCGAGTGCTTCTGCTGGCTCTCCAGTCTGCCCACAATCAAGTTCGCCTCTTCGGTCATCTGCTTGTCTATGTCCTTGCGCTGCTCGTTGTATTCGTTGATGTGTTTCGCCTTGTCGAAAGCCACGGCGAAATCCTTTTCCACGAGCAGGTTCACGCTCTCCCTTCCGTTCTCCATACGTCCGGAAGCGTTGATCCTCGGTCCGATTTTGAACACGATGTCGCTCATCGACAGCGTGCGTCCGTTCAGTCCGCAGATGTCGATGATGGCTTTCAGTCCGATGTTAGGGTTCTGGTTCAGCTGTTTCAGTCCGTGGTAGGCAAGAATCCTGTTCTCTCCCGTCACCGGTACGATGTCGGCAGCGATGCTCACGGCACAGAAGTCGAGCAGCGGTATCAGTCTTGAGAAAGAAATGCCGTTGCTCTTTGCAAACGCCTGCATGAATTTGAATCCCACACCGCATCCGCACAGATGTTTGAAAGGATAGGTGTCGTCTTCTCTTTTGGGGTTCAGAATAGCGGCAGCTTGTGGCATTTCCTCATCCGGCACGTGATGGTCGCAGATGATGAAGTCTATGCCCAGCTCTTTGGCGTATTCAATTTCTTTTATCGCCTTTATTCCACAGTCGAGTATTATTATCAGTCCCACACCCGTTTCGTGGGCGAAGTCGATACCCTTACGGCTCACTCCATATCCCTCGTCGTAGCGGTCGGGAATGTAGTAGTCGATGTTGGAGTAATACTGCTGTAAGAACTTGTAAACCAATGCGACGGCAGTACATCCGTCCACATCGTAGTCACCATACACCATGATGCGTTCCTTGCGCCCCATGGCTTCGTTGAGTCTTTCCACCGCGGCGTCCATGTCCTTCATAAGGAAAGGGTCGATGAGGTCGTTGAGCTGCGGATGGAAGAATTTCTTTGCGTCCTCTTCCTTTATTCCGCGCTTCGCCATTATCGTCGCTATCACGGGGCTGACTTTCAGGTTGTCAATCAGTTTTTCTGCATCTTTCTTTTGTTCTGGTGTAGGTGGATCGTATTTCCATTTAAAATGCATTTATATATTCTTTTTATTTCCTTCGCGAATGTCTTTGTAGGGCATTTCAAGGCACGTAGCCTAAGCCTTCAGGCCAAAGAGCGTGTAAAGTTACGAAAATTTGCTCAAATACTTATGTTACCCGCAGGTTTTTTATATAATTTTTAGGCAAGTAGACAAGTATGCAAGTAGACAAGTAGACGAGTAGGCAAGGGTATATGTCTCGACTTGTACGTTTCAGCAATAATCCTGTCTGTCAACAAATGGAAGCAATATCCTTGTTTGTTCGTCTGTCCGTAATTTTTTTTGAAAATATCCCTGCCAAATGTCCGAAATCCTTTTCTTTGGCGTTATATATATAAACGAGAGATGAAACCAGAAGAGTTCAACCATATTATCCTGCCTCTTAGACAAGAGTTGCTGTCGCGGGCCTTTGGCATGACCGGAAACGGAGAAGATGCCGAGGACCTCGTGCAGGAAGCGATGCTGAGGCTATGGAAAAGGCGCGACTCGCTGGATGCTTCAGACAATATAAAAGCACTTCTCTATACGATATTGCGCAATGCCTTCTATGACGACAGGCGCCGGCAGCAACGGCATCCTTCAGCCGAATTGTCAGAAGGTGACGCCGGTTTTGAGGAGCGAGGCGTGGAGACTCTCGACGAGATGGCGCTGATACGGAATATAGTGGAACACCTTCCGCCGTTGCAGCGCCAGCTGTTCAGAATGAAAGAGATAGAGGGCTATGATGCCGGAGAGATAATGCAGATAACGGGCTGTACAGCCGACAATCTGAGAAAGAACCTCTCAAGGGCGCGTCTGAAGATAAGAGATACTTATATGAAACTGATGAAAGGAGCAAGAGATGAAAAATGATATTAATGACAACAGAACGGCTCATATTGCGGAACTGCTGGAGAAATATATCGGCGGTGAGACCACTATGGCGGAGGAAGATTTTCTGAGAACGTATTTCAGAGAACATTCGGGTGATATTCCGGCGGAATGGAAACCATACAGGGTAATGTTCTGCTTCGTGGATGCAGAGAGGAAAACGGTTCGTGACGAAACTGATGACATTGCTGCTGAAGCGGAGCCTGAAACCGCCGGCAAGACCGTCGGTCTGCACCGCAAGGTAGCCCTTTGGCTGTCGGCTGCTGCAGCTGTGGCGTTATTGTTGGTCTTTTTCCTTCCGTCGCACCAGAGTGATGCGGTGTGCTATATGGTTGAAGACGGAAAAGTGTACACCGACAAGCGCTTGGTGCATGCAGAAGCTGCTGAGGCATTGCGCAACGTCGGTGAAATGGCAGACGATGATCCGTTTGAGGCTATGCGGATGATGAGGTGACTTGTTGTTGGAGAATGGTGATGTATGTAGAATTTTAATGTCAATGACTATGAAACGATATTTGTTTAGACGCATGATGTTCATGGCTGTGTTTCTGATGCTTGCCGTTGCAGCGATGGGACAAAAGGGACTCAACGTTGACAATGTGTTCCAGCGATATGGCAGAGCCAAGGGATGCAAGATGGTGGTGATGGAAAACACCACGCTGCATGGCTATAAACTCAGAGTGTATAAGAGTCTGGTATACAAGAAGCTACACCATGCAGTGAAGCCATATCTCGATGCCGACAGGAAGAATGCCAAGAAGGTGCGCGAGGTGATCGACGGTGGTGAACTTGTGAGTGGATATTACATGATGAAACCTTTGCCGGGCGGTTACAACAGATACATCCTCTTCAGCTATGTTGACAGCCGTAAGGGTACGGTGATATATATAGAAGGGAAACTGTCGCCCGACGACATACTGAAACTCTGTTATTCCAAGTATTGAGGGCTGCCCTCCGGAAATCCACTGAAAAAACAACCCGTCCTGACCTTTATGAAAGGCAAAAACATTTTCACAGGATGTCAATTTGATAATAAAAAAACTTGAAATATGAAGAAATTACTATTGTTGGCTGCGTTCTTGCCGCTTTTGGGAGAGGCAGCAGAGAAAGAAGACACGACGTTTGTGGTGAAAGACAAAAAAATCGTAGTAGACGTGGATGGCAGCAAGACCAACGTCAAGGTGTTCGGCAACGACGGAGTGGAGCAGACGAAGGTCAGCGAAATGAACTTCGTGGATGGCCAGGAAGTGGAACAGGTATATGTGGGTTCGCCATTCCTGCCAACAAGCAATCTGCAGCACATCGATTTCGCCCCACGTTATCCTACGGTATGGTTCGGTATGGCAAACATCACCGGCAAGGTGTTCGGCACGAGCCAGCTCCACCACGCAAGGTTTTCAAAGTCGTTTGAATTTGGCGTCACCCCTTATTACATGTCGGTGCCGTTCAACAAGCAGAACAGTATGGGATTCAGTATCGCAGCCCAGCTTGTGTGGAGCCACCTCTGCTTTCAGAAAGACTATGTCGTGACGGAAACCGGCGGCAAATGGGATTTCGTGAAGATGGACCAGCGAGCCGACGGCAACAATATCAACTATATGTCGTTCCGTCTGCCCATGATGTTCACCGTGGATGGCAGCTATGACTTCTATTTGGGGCTGGGACTGTCGCCCGAGATCCGTACCAATGCCTGGTATAAGATGAAAGGAAACATATCGGCAGACGAGACCTACAAGCTCAACCGTCTGGGACTTAACATGTCGGTAGTCTGGGGAATCGGTCCGCTTGTCTTCAGCGGTTCGCTGGGTCTAACGCCACTTTTCAAGACAGTCAACGGCAAGAAGGCATATCAGAACTCCTGTTCTGTAGGAGTGGATGTCCTGTCGCTCGTGAAACTCATCAACTCAGGCAAAAAGAAGAACAAGAATAAAATAGATTTCTAAATATTGCTGTCCGGTAAATCTTTTGCAAGCAGTTGTAAAATACTACCATTGAACGGCCTAATGACCGATTTGGGTTTAAGATAATCGATATGGGTGAAAGTTGCCCATATCGCTGATTCTTAGTAAAAGCAAGAATTGCTCACAAACTGTCAGATTGTCTGGTTTTTAGTCGTAACATTTTGACAGACAGACAGTTGACTACCTTACGATTGTCAGCCAATTGTCTGG
>NZ_FR892555.1:0-874 GCF_000436015.1 Prevotella sp. CAG:592
GTGGACACAAATAGAATCAAACGCTTCGCTACCGAAGCACGAAATATATTGAAAGCCGGCATTGCTGCCAAGATTACTACGCTTGGTTTCGACAAGCATGGCAATGTAGCAGAGAAGAACAAGCCTCAGCTGATGCAGGGCGGCTCTCTCTGGAATGAGCAGTTGCAGACAGAGGGCTTCTACTATCAGTGGATGTCCCTCTATAACCGTATTCAGCAGAAAGGTATCAGCGAGGTGTATGAGGAAGCTGCCTACACCTGGTTCAACCGCCTCTGCGCCATCCGAATCCTGCAGAAGAACAATCTCTGCAGTCCGGTTCTGACGTATGCTGATGCTGCACGCACTCCCGTCATCGTGGATGAAGCCCGACAGGGACGCATTCCGCAGATGAAGGAAGAGTTGCGCCAGCGACTCGTGGAACTTCTCGATGACGACACCAAGGTGACAGAGCAGTTTGCCATCCTCATTACAGCCTGGTGCCACGATAATCCAATCATCAACCAGTGTTTCGGCAGTATCGCCGACTACACCGAGCTGCTTCTGCCCAACAACATCCTGGCAGAAGGCGGTTTCGTGGACCTTTTAAATCATACCGAATTTATCACCGATGAAGACTTCCAGTCACCTGAGTTGATTGGATGGCTTTATCAGTTCTATATCTCAGAGCGCAAGGACGAGGTGTTTGCCAAGAAGGGCAAGTTCGAGGCTGATGAGATTCCTGCAGCCACACAGATCTTCACCCCTAACTGGATTGTGAAATACATGGTGCAGAACACCGTGGGCAGAATCTATCTGGACAATAATCCATACGAAACACAGCTGCAAAAGAAATGGCAATATCTTGTTGAACCTTCAGAAAAACCAAGCGATGATA
>NZ_FR892555.1:904-1144 GCF_000436015.1 Prevotella sp. CAG:592
CTTGAAGTACGACGAATTAGAGGATTTAAAGGTAGCAGACCTTGCCTGCGGTTCTGGTCATATTCTCAACGAATGTTTCGACCTGCTCTATGACCTTTATATTGCCGAAGGCTATGGTCGTGGAGAGGCTGTGGAGAATATCTTCAGCCACAACCTCACGGGTATCGACCTCGACACCCGTGCCAAGCAGTTGAGCCAGTTTGCCCTCCTGCTGAAGGCTTGCCAGAAGGATGCAGCCTT
>NZ_FR892556.1:0-10516 GCF_000436015.1 Prevotella sp. CAG:592
TAACTTGTTCCTTCCCTTGGGGAAGGTCTGGATGGGTTTGAGGTCTGGATGGGTTTGAGGTCAGGATGGGTTTTTAAATCACAAGACACCAACCCTCCTCTCTGTTAAAATATCATAACACATTAATTTTTTCTCACAACAAACACAATCTCCTACGGAAAAAGTCACTAACTTTGCATCGATTATATAAAAATCGAGTCAATAAAAGTCAGAGGCTGAAACAGAAATGCGGACGCCACTGCTGATAAAGCATATACATAAAAGCGGCGCATAAATGCGTTAGACATCTGAAATACAATTTTATTAATGCTAAGTAAGCTAAGGCTATAAAATAAACAAGAGGCGCAAGCCCACTAAAGCAAAGCCGAGGCAACACAGTATAGAAGAGAAAAGGCATCAGTAAGTCAGTGTCGCCGCACAGATGTAGAATATATACAGAGAAAGATAATTCATTAGCAAGTAAGACGATAAATTAACTAGAAAATGAGATTAAAACATTTCCCAACAGGTTTATTGCGCTGCGGTATATCCAAGCGCAAGGCTAAACTTTTCGTGACAGCACTTATGGTAGCTGCCACAGCACAGACGTGTTTTGCACAGACTACTGGAACAGAAACAAGTGGCAGTAAGGGTAAACAGCCCATCGCAGCATGGACAGGCACTAAACCTTCCGAAGCCAATGGCAAAACCGTTTACCTTTATAACATAGGTACCAAGCAGTTTCTTGGTAAGGGTGGCCGCTGGGGCACAGAGGCTACCATGAACGTGGAGGGTGCGCCGTTCGAACTGACGTACACCAATGGCACCTTCACGCTTACCTCAAAGGTGAAGCAGGAAGGTGGCGATAGCAATGGTAAGCTGACCCTGATGGATGGTACGGACCTAACCTCTAAATTCGATAAGTTTAACTATTTCGTGGATGGTAATGTGAGAGCTTCTGAGAACCACACAATCACTGCTACTGGTACTCCAACCGAAGGCTACACCCTTTCTATCACATCAACAAGTAGCAAACCTGACGAAGGCAACAAAAGCTCTATGGCAGGCAAAACATTCTATATGTTTGCTGAGGGTGCCAATGCTCACGTGAGCGCTCGATTGGAAACCACTTCAACCATGCGCGGCATTCCTGCCGATTCAACAGCTTACAGCAAGTGGATTATCGTGACGGAGGATCAGCGCAAGGACGCTTTCAAGACAGTTAACAACGCCCATGTGGCAGCAGTGAACGCCACCTTCTTGATGTCCGACTTCGACTTCGCCCGTAATGACAACTCTTGTGAGGAATGGAAGACAGGGGCTACCTCCACAGAAAACCCCACAGGAACACTCTCTTATAAGGGCAACAAGGTCTGCAAGCCAACGGATGCTATTCCTACGACCATTAAGGTGTACACGTACACCAGTGAACATGCTTATAAATATGATAGGGGAACCCAGAGACATACTTCTACGATCACAACCACAGTGGATCATGGAGAAACTTGGGAAAGAGAGTGCCAAGAAAGTTCGAAGCATGATCGTTATCATACAGCACAAGTTACTTACAAAAAGACGAATACGGAGCAAAAGGTAGTCGCCGGCTACACCTACTACTTAGGTAACGGTTACGACGAAGGAAACTACACCACCGACCCCATCACAGGCGAGACGATGACGGTAGGTGAGAACCGTCAGCAATCCTACGGTGGTGCTTGGACTGCCAACATCCACGGTGCCCGCGGTTCGGTGGTGCAGACCATTCCCACTAAGAACATGATCAAGGAGGGTTGGTATCGCGTGAGCTGCGTGGGCTTCACCACCGCCACAAAGGGTATCGCTCGCCTCTACGCCGCAGCAGGTATGGGTAACACTACCGGTTCGGCCACGGCACAGAGCGAAAAGTTTGCTATCGCCAACTTGCACCGGATCGATCCTGCCAACAAGCCCGCCACTTATGTGGCTGCTTCGAAACTTCTCGATACACCCAACGTGAACACGTTCGACGCTTCAGTGAAGGTGTATGTGTCACCGACCAATGAAGCCAAAACAACATTTGAGACGCTCTCGTTCGGTATCCAGGTGGGTAGCGCTGCCGACGATACTCAGGATGCCGACGACAACGCTTGGACCTGCTTCGACAACTTCAAGATTGAGTACCTCGGTACGCCCCCCAACGAGCTCATCCTCGATGAGGACCAGACCGATGGTGGTTATATCAAAGCACAGGCACAGGACGACGACAAGACGCTCCAGAAGTCGATCGTTTACCTGCACCGCACCATGAACACTGACAAGTGGAACTCACTGGTGTTGCCCATCAGCCTCAATGTGGGTCAGGTGAAGAGCATCTTCGGCGACCAGGTGCACATCTCTGAGTTCAAGGGTGCATACGATGAGAATCACCCGCAGCGCATCATCTTCGACCCGATCACTGCCAACCGCAACGACCCCGATGCCATCGCTATCGAGGAGGGCAAGCTCTATCTCGTGAAGCCGACGGCCGACGGTGGCATGCCTCAGAAACAGGCGGTGAAGACATTTAACAAAGACGGCTATAACATCTCGGTGGAGGACTACTACACCATCGTGGGTGTGACCTTCAAGAAGAAGAGCGAGATCGCCGATAACGCCTACTCAGGCCGCGTGATGGGTGATAAAGGCTCTGAGGAGTATGGAACAGCCCAACAGGTGCAGTTTGTGGGTACTTACGTGCAGTGCTTCGACAATGACCTGATTCCCGCCAACTCTTACGTGCTCAACGGCAACAACAAGGGTGGCACAGCCGGCCTCTGGTACTACCGCAAGGTGAAGACCAAGACCAAGGGCTTCCGCGGATGGCTGCAGTCGGTTCAGGGCCAGGTCTCAAATGTCTTCGAGTATGAGATTGAGGGCGTGGTCGAACAGGTGAACGGCAACACGACAGCCATCGACGGCATCGAGGCAGCGCAGCAGCACAGCGCCAACATCTACAACCTCAACGGACAGCTCGTGCGCCAAGGCGCCACCTCTACCGAGGGTCTGCCCAGCGGCCTCTACATCGTAGGTGGCAAGAAGTTGGTAGTGAAGTAATCCATAGGTTAAACTCTTTAATCAGCAATAAACATGAAAAAGCAATATATAAAGCCCACAGCCGTTAAGGTGGCAGTGAAGGGCACCCTGATGCACACCGGAAGCATTCAGAACACCACTGGGGATGTGCAGACAGGTGTACAGGAAAACCGTGAGGATGGTTTCGAGGCCGGTTCTAAGGATCACAGCACCAACCTCTGGGACCAGTGGGAGGATTAACCCCCAAGCGAATGTCACCCCGACATTCCTAACAACATAGATGTTTACTGGCGGATGTGTCCGTTATCGTAACAGTAACGATATTTTATTTCGGAATAACTATCCACAAGCCGGCCGTCAACGATGACAGCCGGCTTGTTTTGCTTATGTGAGCCATGAAAATCGTAGCGATAGAGCAACGCGTGCTGGACTCGGTATACCCAGGGTATTTTATCGTATTATCATTGGTACGCCCTGAAAGGGCAAAAGCGTTAATCCCTAAATACATATTCCTTGTTGTATTTTGCTCATTGACAAATACTCTGGTTTTTAGACAATATAAGAGAAACACTCCATAATCGAAACATGCAAATCTGGGTATAAACAGACGAGGAGCAAGGAATCACATCATCTACTAACAAAAAAAACTTAAATAGAAGAAATTGTTTTCTTATTACAGAGGATTTAGATAACTTTGCAGAATATAGGCACTTGAAGGAAAACAAACGGCCTAATGACCGATTTGGGTTGAAGTCTGCAATAGCAAAAACCTCAACTGACCACAACGACAAGAGATATGAGATACGCAATAATAGCAGCCGGCGAAGGATCAAGGCTCGCCACCGAAGGAATAGATATGCCGAAACCACTCGTGGAGGTGAATGGCGAACCGCTCATCGATCGCCTGATAAGGATATTCGCTGACAACAACGCCGAGGAGATTGTAGTGATCTGCAACGACAAGACGACACTCGTCAGCAGCCACCTGATGAAGATTCAGGAGGACGGACTCAACGGCAGACGCATCCCGCTGCGCTTCGTGGTGAAGAGCACACCCAGCTCCATGCACAGCCTTTACGAGATAAGCCGGTATCTGCTGGGCGCACCATACTGTCTTACCACCGTGGACACGATATTCCGCGAGAAGGAGTTCAGCAACTATATCATGGCTCTGAACGACGCGATGGAGACATATTCAGCTGACGGACTGATGGCGGTGACCGACTATATCGACGATGAGAAACCGCTGTATGTGGATACCGACGGGACGATGACCATCACAGGATTCCTCGACCATAGCGACTCCTGCCGATATATCTCTGGAGGCATCTACGGACTGTCCCCAAAATCCATCGCCACGCTGCATGCCTGCATAGAGCGGGGAGAGAGCAGAATGAGGAATTTCCAAAGGGCTATGGTGGCTGACGGACTGCATCTGGAGGCCTTCCCCTTCAGCAAAATCCTCGACATCGACCACAAGAGCGACATCGGGAAGGCAGAGGAGTTTTTGAGAGTTTGAAGCCTCTCCTAACCTCCCCTAAAGGGAAGGGACTCCAAAGCGCATACACATCGGCTGACATCTGCTACAACGACGTCAATAGCCTCGCCGCTGAAAACAGCCCCCACCTAGCCTCCCCCGTAGGGGAGGGACTCAAAAGCCTCCTCCTAACCTCCCCCTGAAGGGAGAGGGACTTAGGTACTTCGGATTATGAGGGGGTACTTCGGATTATGAGGGATACTTCGGATTATGAGGGACAAGCGGGGGAAATTATGAATTATGAAAGTGAAGTATGAATTAATCTCCATATATCGGGCTGAGAGGTATTCGCCAAATTCCGTGGAGCGCGACAAAGCCATCATGGATGCGGTATGCGAAAAGCTCAGTACACGATATAACATATATAAAACAAGGGAAGAAGACATCGAGACGGAAGGGATGCCGCTGATGCAGAGACTGCCAGACGCCTATCTGCCACACTCCAGCGCCCCACTACTTGTCCTCTCTATGGCAAGGAGCAGGAAAGCACTCGACATCCTGACGCAGATGGAAGGTGAGGGAGCGAGAGTGATAAACCGTCCGCAACCTGTCCTCAACGCCACAAGGAGCGTCATCGACAGGATGATGAGAGAGAACGACTTTCCCTGTGCCCCACTCCACGGCGACCACGGATGGTGGATAAAGCGAGGCGACGAGGCGGCGCAGGAGAAGGGTGACGTAAGATTTGCTGCCAACGAGAAAGAGAGGGACATCATCACAGAGGAATTCAGAAAGAGAGGAATAACCGACATCGTGACAACGGCACACGTAGACGGCGACCTCGTGAAATTCTACGGTGTGGCAGGAACGGCATTCTTCCACACTACCTACCCGACAGATGGCGGATTCTCGAAGTTCGGCGACGAGAGACGCAACGGCACATCACGCCACACGTCCTTCGACATTGCCGCCCTGCATAGCGACGCCTCGCGGTTGGCTCAGCTTACGGGAATAGAGGTGTATGGCGGCGACTGCATAGTGAGGTCCGACGGTTCGTATGCCATCATCGACTTCAACGACTGGCCCAGTTTCTCCGTCTGCCGACACGATGCGGCAGAGGCAATAGCGACAATAGCGGAGTGACGTCATCAGCCCCCACCTAACCTCCCCCGTAGGGGAGGGACAGATGGCAATGGCTAATAAGGTTGCTGAGGATCTTCAATTAATAAAACAAACAAAACAAACGACATGGCAACATTTAAGGAGATGCTCAAGGCATCAATGAAATCTAAAGATACGGAAGAATGGCTGGACGTGTATTTCACACGACCTATAGGACTGGTGTTCACACTGCTGTGGAAACGCCTCGGAGTTCACCCAACGGTGATAACGATACTCGGCATGATACTCGGAGCAGCGGCAGGATGGATGTTCTGGCATAGCGAACTGGAATATAACATCTGGGGAGTGGTGCTGATGATGCTGAGCAACTTCTGCGACTCCACCGACGGACAGCTGGCACGACTGACAGGAAAGAAGACACTCGTGGGACGAGTGCTCGACGGCTTCTCGGCTGACGTTACATTCTTCTGCGTGTATTTCGCTCTCTCAATGAGAATGATGACCGAACTGATTCCGGGCACCGACGTGACCTGGGGACCATGGATATGGGTGATGGCATTCATGGCAGGCATCATGAGCCATTCGCCGCAATGTCTGCTCTCCGACTACTACCGACAGATACACCTGTTCTTCCTGAAAGGCAAGGAGGGCAGCGAACTCGACAAGTCGGAGGAACAATGGCGGATCTTCCGCGAGCAGCCCAAGAAGGCGCTCTTCTTCCGTGCCTTCTATTACAACTACGCCAAATACTGCGCCACACAGGAGCGACGCACGAAGAATTTCCAACTCATGATGGCAGAGGCGACAAACCGCTACGGTGCACCGCTGAACCTGCCTGCTGCGCTGAAGGAGGAATTTCTTGCCGGCAGCCGTCCGCTGATGAAATACACCAACCTGCTCACCTTCAACATGAGAGCCATCGCCCTGTATATCGCCTGCCTGATAGACCTGCCATGGCTATATCTGCTGTTTGAAATCGTGGTGATGAACATTATGTATATATACATGCACCATGAGCACGAGAACCTCTGTCACAAGATGGTGCAGAGAATAGTAGCCTGCAGCGAGGCAAAAGCGACGAAGGAAAACGAGAACAAGGAGGAATCCGATGAGAACAAGGAGTCAGAAGACTGCCACAATACAGATATCAAGGAGGACTGACGATGCGGATTAAAGGATTTATCTTTGACTACGGCGGTACGCTCGACACCAGGGGCAACCACTGGGGAAAGGTGTTGTGGCACGGGTATGAGAGAACCGGAGTGCCCGTAGGCGAACAGGATTTCAGAGATGCCTACGTATACGGCGAGCGCACGCTTGCCACCAGTCCGATAGTGAAACCCGACTTCACCTTCCGCGACACACTGCAGGCTAAGATAAGGCTGCAGCTGCAATGGCTGGAGGAGAAGAGGAATCTGGGCGACGCCACAGGATATCTCAAGAGAATCCTCGACGACGTGTATCAGCAGACCATGCAAACGACAAAGGAGTCTGCACTGGTGCTGGAGGAATTGGCAAAGAAATACCCACTCGTGCTCGTGAGCAACTTCTATGGCAATATCGCCACCGTGCTCCGCGAGTTCAGCCTCGACCATCTGTTCGGCGACATCATAGAGTCGGCAGTAGTGGGAATAAGGAAACCCGACGCCCGCATCTTCGCCCTGGGAGTGGAACGGCTCGGCATGAAAGCCGAAGAGGTGGCAGTGGTCGGCGACAGCTACGACAAGGACATCCTGCCCTCCCACTCCATCGGTTGCCACACGATATGGTTCAAAGGCGAAGGATGGACAGACGAGGTGGTGGAGAATCCCGTTGCCGACAAGGTGATAGGGAGTCTGAAGGAGATTCTGTCGCTGGCGGAATGACGGGCGAAGGAGCTCACCTTTGTCTGATGAAGACAACATTAGGATACAATTCCGAAAATCAAGAGAGAAATGAAAAGACTGAAATCATTATTCATATTGCTGCTGCTCTCCACCCTCATGGCGAGCGCACAGCAGATCACCGGTGTCATCGTTGACGAGGCCACCGGCGACAGCATACCCCTTGCCAGCATCAGGTATAAGGGGCACGGCAAATCGTATGTGAGTGACAATGGAGGTCGGTTCACAATAGAGAAGCACGACGGCTGGTATGCCACATTCAGCGCCGTGGGCTATCAAGACCTCAAACTGCTCATAGGCACCAACTCTCCCAACCACATGCGCATCACGCTGAAGCCCGACACCAAGAGTCTGTCGGGAGTGACGGTGAAGTCAAAGCGCAAGAGATACAAGAGAAAGGAAAACCCTGCCGTGGCACTGATGCGACGGGTGATAGCAGCCAAGAAGCGCACCGACATAGAAAATCACGACTTCTTCCAATATGCCAAATACCAGAAGCTGACACTGGCGGTGAACGACATCTCGCCGAAGGAACTGGAAAGGAAGGGCACGAAGAAGACCAACTGGATGGTGAACCAGGTGGAGGCTTGCCCATACAACAACAAGCTGATAATGCCGGTAATGGTTGACGAGACCATCTCGCGGCAGATATACCGCAAGGACCCTCATTCGGAAAAGACAATCATCGTGGGACAGCACATGGACGGCGTGAACAAGTTCATTCAGACCGGCGAGGTGATGGGCACAGTGATGAAAGACGTGTTCAGCAACGTGAACATCTACGACGACCAGATACGACTGCTGCAGGCACGCTTCACCAGTCCGATAGGAAAAGACGCCATACAGTTCTACCGCTACTATATCGTAGACACGGTGAAGGTGGAGCGCGACTCGTGTTTCCATCTGCAGTTCCTGCCCAACAACCAACAGGACTTCGGATTCTCCGGCGAACTGTGGATTGTGAAGGACTCCACGCTCCACGTGAAGCGCTGCCATCTGACGCTGCCTTCCAAGTCGGGAGTGAACTTCGTGGAGGGCATGCAGATACAGCAGGCTTACACCAAGCTGGACAACGGCGAATGGGTGCTGACGCAAGACGACATGGTGGCGGAGCTGTCACTGCTCAGCGTGCTCACCAAGGCGATAGTGATAAGAAACACGCGGATGACAGACTATCTTTTCGACTCCATACCGGCGAAACATTTCAAAGGGAAGCAGAAGGAGATATACCAGCCCGACGCCAAGATCCGCGACAGGATGTTCTGGCAGCAGGTGAGAATGGTGCCGCTGACGAGGTCGGAGGCGAGGATGCCGCAGTTTCTGCGCGACATAGAGAACTCGCGCAACTTCAAATACGCTCTCTTCGCCCTCAAGGTGGCAATAGAGAATTTCGTGGAGACGGGATCGCAGCAGGCACCGAGCAAATTCGACATCGGACCGATAAACACGATGATCACGAGCAACTTCGTTGACGGAACGAGAACGCGACTCAGCGGACAGACTACGGCAAACCTGAACAGGCACTGGTTTCTGAAGGGCTACTACGCCCACGGCTGGGGCAGCAGGAAGAACTACTATAATGCCGACCTCACCTACTCGTTCAACGCCAAGCAGTATCTGCCCCACGAATACCCGAAGCGCACGCTGACACTGTCGTCGTCGCATGACGTATGCTCACCGTCGGACAAGTTCCTGATTACCGACAAGGACAACGTGTTCACATCGCTGAAGTGGACTAAGGTGAAGGAGATGATGTTCTATAACAGACAGCAGCTCGCCTTCGAATACGAATGGTATGGCGGACTGAAGGCTATGGCGAAGCTGAAGACCGAAGAGAATGAGGCGTGCGGCGACCTGAAGTTCATACCGCTGTCGGCAAACGGCGTGGCTCCGGCAGAGCCATGGAAGATACGCACCACGGAGGCCTCGGTGATGCTGAGATATGCACCGGGCGAAACGGTGGTGAACACAAAGCAGAACAGAGTGTCGGTCAACCGCGAGGCTCCTGTCTTCACCATCTCACACACGATGGGAGTGAAGGGGGTGCTGGGAGGCGACTACAACTACAACTTCACCGAAGCCACGATATACAAGCGCTTCTGGATGAACAGCTGGGGCGACCTGAACGTTGACCTCAGAGGCGGAATACAATGGAACAAGGTGCCGTTCCCGCTGCTAATCATGCCAGCCGCCAACCTGTCGTATCTCGCACAATACGGCACGTTCAACCTCATCAACAACATGGAGTTTCTGAACGACCGCTATGCCAGCATCGACGTGTGGTGGAACATGAACGGCAAGATACTTAACCGCATCCCGTTCATCAAGAAGCTCAAGTGGAGGGAGTATATAGGAGTGAAATGTCTGTGGGGCAACCTGACAGAGAAGAACAACCCATACTCTGCCTGTAATATCGGCAACACGCAGCTGATGCAATTCCCCGACGGTGCCAACCTGATGGACAAGAACAAGCCCTATGTGGAAATCGTGGCTGGAGTGAGCAACATCTTCAAGGTGCTCAGCGTGCAGTACGTGAGACGCCTCAACTATCTCGACCTGCCTACGGCTCACAAACAGGGAGTGAGGTTCAAGCTGATGTTCAAGTTCTGACGGAAGGCGGAACAGAGAGAAACAATATCAAATAATCAATACCCATACAATTATGCCACAGCAACAATCAGACATAAGACAAAAGATAAGATACAAGAAACCCCGGATGTACAAAGTGACAATGCACAATGACAACATCACGACGATGGAATTCGTAATCAAGGTGCTGATAGAGATATTCCATAGAACTCCCGATGACGCAGAACAGCTGATGCTGAAGATACACCACGAAGGTTCGGCTATGATAGGTGTCTACACCTACGACATGGCACGAACGAAGGTGCGCACCGTCACTCTGATGGCACAGGAGAAGGGCTTTCCGCTCAAGACCACATACGAACCGGAATGATACGGAGAGCAGAAGAATTTAACCCAAATCGGCCATTAGGGCTTG
>NZ_FR892557.1:0-3726 GCF_000436015.1 Prevotella sp. CAG:592
TTGCCCTTGGGGAAGGTTAGGATGGGTTGCCCTTGGGGAAGGTCAGGATTGGTTATCCTCAGAGGAAGGGACGGTTTTGGAGCGGAGGTGGAGGAGGCGGTGGTGGATGGCATGGCGAGCCTTGGCGATATTGAAGCGGTAGACTTCGTGGGCAAGGACGAAATATACGATTGTCTGGATCCAGAGGGCACGGTATTCGGTGGAGACGTCGGTGAGGGTGGCTCCCATGGAATTCATCCTCACGAAGCCACGGATGCCGAAGGTGGATGGGAAGAGCCACGACACCCCCTGCCAGAAAGCCGGGATGTTGCTCTGCGGCCACGATACTCCCGACATGAAAAGGAGCATGACGGAAGAAAAGACCACAAGGAGCATCACGTTCTCACGATAGCGCATCATTACCGAGAGCGTCATGCTGAAGAATATGCACGAGAGCAGATATGGCAAGGAGAAGAGAGCCAGCTGGCTCAGCGTGACAAGACTGATGAAATTGAAGAAATACGGTACGGCACACAAGAGGTATGCCGCCATCACAACGTATATCATCAGGTATGCCATCGCCTTGCCCCACACGATGCGCATCACGCCACGGTAGCGACGGTGGATAGGCACGAGAAATCCGTAGTTGTTCTTCTCCCTCGCCGTTCCTGCCGCCATTCCCACACCCAGGAGCAGCGTCTGCTGGATGATGAGCATGAGCACTCCGGGGATGATGAAGTTGCCATATCCCGCCGTGTTGTTGAATATCGGCACCTCCTGGAAGTCGAGCGGCCGGGTGGTGATCTCGTTCTCGCGCTCGGTGTAGTTGCCCGAGAGCTTCACCTGAATCCTGGAGTTCAGTTCGCCCTGAATAGCCACGCAGGTCTGGAAAATCGCCTTGTAGGCAAGCATGATGCTCATGTCGCAGTATACCCCCACGTGGGTCTGCTCCATGCGGTTGAGCTTGGTCTGGAAATCCTCAGGAAAGTATACCACTCCGTAGGCATCGCCACGGCCAATGCGCTGGCGCGCCTCGTCGAGACTGTTGCAGCGCAGAGCCACGCGAGTGTCGGGCGAGGCGTCTATCATACGGGTGAATTCGCGGCTGGTGTGGCTATGCGAAAGGTCGACTATCGCCACGGGCACCTCGCGCGCCACTTCATTGTTGTATATCCACGAATACAGGAGCGGATATGCCAACGGCACCACGACGAGGAAGATGAGCACGCCCTGGTCGCGGAACACATTCTTGAGTTCCTGCAGGCAGATATAGCAAGTGTCGCGCAGTATGTTGAAAAACTTGTTCATTGTTGTCATTCATTTGGCGTTATCGGAAATCATACATCCACAGAATCCGGGAGGCACTATTCCATATACTTATATTCCCTCATCGCCTTGCGTATGTTGCCAGCCACCAGCATCGGCAGCAGCGAGAAGGCAATCATCGCCACGAGGTTGACCCATGCGTAAGAGAGGGGGAAATCATTGAATACGCTCGTCTGATAGATGCGGAAATAATGCCGCAGCGGGAACATCTGTGCTATGCCTTCGATGGCAGGATCCATGGCGAAGACGGGGAACGCCGTGCCGACGAGCGAGAAGCTGAGCACCGCCCACAAGGAACAGGTGCTCATCGACATTCGGAGCGACGGCATGAGTCCGAACATGAATGCCCCGAATCCCTGGGATGCCGTGACGGCGAGGAGTCCGAGCAGGAGGATGTGGAATGTTCCTCCGCTGTGTGGGAATCCGAGGATGCCGTAGACATACAGAGAATAGAGATAGAAGACGCTGAGGAATATCAGCGTCTGCGGCAGCAGCTTGCCGAGCAGCAGCGTCCATTTGTCGTCCCCTGCCACAAGGAGGAGCTTCCGGCTGCCACAAGGAGGAGCTTCCGGGCACGGTTGAACTTCAGTTCCGTGCCGAGCGAATAAGGCGTGAGCAGGAAGATGAAGAGCATGAGGCATCCCGGCACGAGCATCGTGGTGAGATAGAAGTTATAGTTGGTCCACGGGTTCTTCACGGCGTGTAGGTCAACGGCGATGGGCTGCAAGAACGCCATTATCTGCTTCTGTGTGTATCCCCTTGCCTGCATCGTGGCAGAGCCGACACCAGCCGAACCGAGCGTCGCTATGGTCTTGAGGTCTTTGTAGAGCAGTGCGCCTGCCGTGAGTGAGGTGTATGAATAATAGAAGGAAATCTTGGGCTGACGTGAGGCGAGCAGCTTGTCGGTGGTTCCCTTGGGGAAATACATGAATCCGTAGATTTCGTTGCGCTGCATCGCCAGTCGCGCCTCATCCACACTGTTGTAGTATGCCACCACATCGGTGTTCTGGAAGGCGTCGAGCTTACGGGTGAGCTGGCGTGTGGTGACGGTGTTGTCGAGGTCTACTATTCCCACCGGCATCTTGTTGGGCTGTCCCTGGTCCATGAGCGAAGTGAAGAACACCATGACGAACATGGGCAGCAGGAACATGCATATCAGATACACCGGCGTGGTGAATATGATATGCAGCTCGCGCAGGAAAACGGCAATGAACCCCGTGCGTCCGGCAGGGGTCTGCATGCCCTCGCCCTGTTCTGCGGTCAGCGGATCAGTATGCTTTGTCTGAGTCATTTTATATCGGGTTGTGGTTTCTCCCCCACCGCTGCCGAAGAGACATGGAGAGGGAGATGTGTGGGGTGGGCAATTACTTTATCACGAGCGTCATTCCCGGACGCAGACCATCGGTCTTGCCCACTGGGCGCGCCTTCACCTCGAAGGTCTTGAGGTCGTATTGTCCGTTAGACTTCGTGGCCTTCCACACGGCGTAGCTGCCCTGGTCTTTGAGGTAGTACACCTTCATCTTGATGTCTTTCTTGAAGGCTGGCGAATAGGCGGTGAATTCAGAACCCACCTTCATGCCCGAGAGCTGGTCTTCGCGCACGTTGAAGGTTCCCCACATGTCGCTCATCACCGATATGCTCATGATAGGCGAACCGGTTCCGACGAGTTCTCCCACGTTGGGATAGATGTCGCTGACCTCACCCTCCACCTGTGCTATCTGCACCGTTTCGTGGATGTATGAGTCCACCTCCTGCACTGCACCACGGGCACGGCTCACCTGTGCGGCGGCGGCAGCGCGCTCCTCTTTGCGTGCGCCCTCCTTGGCCATGTCATACTGGCTCTTGGCAGCCTTCTCCTGTGCCTCGTAAGCCTTGTAGGCGGCGAAAGCCTCATCGCGCTTCTGTGCGCTCATCACTCCCTCGCCGAAGAGGCGCTGCACACGGTCGTAGGTCTTCTTGGCGATGTCGAGACCCGCCTTTGCCTGCTGCCAGAGTTCGTAGGCACCCTGTATCTGCTGCTGGCGCGCACCGTTGTCTGCCATGTCTTTCATTGCCGATGCCGCGTCTTCGGCTCCGAGAGCCTGTGCCTTCTTAGCCTCCACTTCGGGAGCGTCGAGGATGGCGAGGGTGTCGCCCACATGTACGTAGTCGCCCTCTTTCACTCTGAGTTCGAGAATTCTGCCGGGCACCTTGCTCGATACCCTGTATTCTGCCACTTCCACTTCACCCTGAATGATGTCGGGCTGGCTGCCGAGGGTGAAATAGCCTATCAGTCCTGCCAATACAACAACCGCGGTGAATCCGGCGATTGCCAATGCTATACTTTTCTTTTGTGCTTTATTTTCCATTGTTGTTATTTATGTTGCAAAAATTCAGCTCACTATCGGTTTTCCTTAAACCCAAAACGGTCATTAGGCCGTT